>CAZNHI010000319.1:0-3633 GCA_964572535.1 uncultured Dehalococcoidia bacterium | reverse complement strand
GCTGATCGACGACATGATCGAGACCATGCACGACGCCCCTGGTGTAGGCCTGGCTGCGAACCAGGTCGGCGTTTCGCTACGCATCTGCGTCATCCACGTCCCCGGCGAAGAGGTAGTGACTCTGGTCAACCCGGAGATCGTCAAACGCAGCGGTCAGCGTATCTGCGAAGGCGAAGGCTGCCTCTCGCTGCCCGGTTATAAGGGAGCGGTGCCGCGGTCCGAGAAGGTCGTGGTCAAAGGCCTCAACCGCAACGGTCGGCCTGTACGCTACCACGCCGAAGACCTCTTCGCGGAAGCACTCGAACACGAGCTCGACCACCTGGACGGCAAACTCTACTTCGACTACATCGGCAGCATCGACGACTTGACGCCGTACACTGGACCTGAGGTCGAGGATGAGGAGGAGGGCGCGGCGCTAGGCTCCGACTAGGAGCCTCGTCGAGACGATGATCGCCGACGCCCCGTCCTTCCAGAGCAGGATGTCAACAACCAACGCATCGATATCACCGGACCTGCGTCGCGTGCTCGTGACGCTACACACCGCCGTGCCCGGCGCCTACCTCGTCGGCGGGGCGGTGCGCGACCTCCTTACAGGCCGCCAGCCCGTAGACCTGGACGTCATCACGCCAGACGGCGCGCACGAGTCGGCTGAGAGCACGGGTCACGCCTTCGGCGGCAGCGTTTTCGCGCTGGACGAAGCACGGGGCCACTATCGAGTCACGCTACCCCTGGGCGGCCCGGTCCGGGAGATAGACATCTCGAGCGCGGAGGACATCGTCGCCGACTTGAGGCGACGCGACTTCACCGTGGACGCAATGGCCGCGCCGGTGGACGCTGACGGTGGCCTCGGCGAGCTCATCGATCCCACCGGAGGCCTGAGAGACCTCGAAACCAGGACGCTGCGCATGGTCAGCGAGGCAGCCCTGCGCGAGGACCCGCTGCGCCTGCTGCGTGCGGCACGCCTGGCGCACCAGCTGGACCTCGATATCGACCCCGAGACCGAGCTAGCGGTGCGCGACAACGCTCACCTTCTCAACCAGGCCGCGCCGGAGCGGCAACGCGAGGAGCTCGTGCGCATGCTCGCGACGCCTAAGGCGGCACGGGCGGTGCGGCTGTTGGACGCGCTGACCCTGCTGCGGGAGCTGCTACCGGAGATCACAGCTGCCCGTGGTGTCGCACAGCCGTCCGAGCACCACTACTGGGATGTCTTCGACCACTCGGTAGAGGCGCTGGCGGCACTGGACGAAATGGTGTTGCTGGACCCGCCCCCGGACCGCTGGCTGGCGCAGACGTTCCGGGACGTGCTCTCAGGCTTCGGCCTGGATCAGTACCTCAACGAGACCGTCGGCGGACACACTCGCTTCGTTCTCCTGAAGCTGGCCGCGCTGCTACACGACGTGGCAAAGCCGGAGACGAAAACCGAGGACCCGGACGGCCGCGTACGCTTCCTCGGCCACCCGGAGCGCGGCGCCGAGACAGCCTCGCGCATCTGCCGCCGGCTTTGCTTCGGCAACCGTGAGACGCAGTTCGTGGCGCTGCTTGTCGAGGAACACCTGCGCCCCACACAGCTCTCACAGGGAGACCTCCCTTCGAAGCGCGCGCTCTACCGCTATTTCCGTGACCTGGGAGAGGCCGCCCCGGCCTGCTTGTTCCTCAGCCTGGCGGATGCTGCCGCGGCGCGCGGCCCGCGCCTGCAGCCCGATCGTTGGACGGGCCACGTGCGCTACGTGGCCTGGATCCTGGACCACGCCTCGCAGATGGACGCTGGTATCGCGAAGCCCCAGCGCCTGGTAGACGGCGGGACTCTGATGGCCGCGCTCGACCTCGATCCCGGGCCGCTGATCGGACGCCTGCTCGACGCAATCGACGAAGCCCGCGCTGTGGATGAAGTGACCACGCCTGACCAGGCGATCGCTCTCGCTCGGGCGCTCTTGGCGGAAAAGGCCAAGTCGTGAATGACGCCGAGCTTCTGGCTGCGGTCATCTTCGCGGTAGTAGTTGCCTTTTACGTCATGTTCATGCGCCCGATCCAGAAAGATCAGGAGCACCACAAGCAGCAGATGCGCGATCTGCGTCCGGGCGACGAGGTTGTGACGACGGCGCACTTCATCGCGACGGTAAAGGACATCCAGGTGCAGGAGGACGGCCAGACGCGCATCTCGCTCGAGCTGGCGGACGGCGTCGTGGTCACGGCGTTGCCCAACGCGATCATGCGCCGCTTAACTGAATCGGAGGCCCGCCAGCGCGGGACATCAGGCCAGAAAGGCGCCTCTGCATGAGACAACGCTCCACGCGGCTGCTGCTGCTGTTCGTCCTCGTACTGACCACGTTCTCGATCTTCGTGGCCTGGCCTTCGGACCCAGACCGCTACCTGCCTGACTTCGTGCCCTGGCCCAAAGCAGAGTGCCTGGGCAACATCTGCATCGGTAAGGGCATCAGTATCTTCGGCGAAGAACGCCGCGAGATGCGCCTGGGGCTCGACCTGCGAGGCGGCACACGCCTGGTCCTGCAGGCCGACATTTCTAACAACCCGGACGTAGACCTGGACGACGCCCTCTCGACCGCGGTAGACGTGATCGAGCGGCGCGTCAACGCCTTCGGTGTCGCCGAGTCGATAACCGAACGCATCGGCGCCAACCGCATTCAGGTGCAGCTTCCCGGCATCTCCGCCGACGAGGCCCTCGCGAAGATCGGGCGCACGGCCCAGCTTCAGTTCATGGAGATGGCGCGCGACTCCTCTGGCAACGTGATCCTCGAGAATCAGGACGGCACCACCCAGACACAGTCGCTGGACACGGTGCTGCAGACGCCGGCCCTGATCCAGATCGCCCGTTTCGTGCCGGTAACCGTGCTGGGTGAGGACGGTACCCGCCGCGAGCTGGACGGGCGCTATCTGGACCGCGGCAACATCTTCGTAGACCGCAACCTCGTAGGCCAACCCGTCCTCAATTTCGGGCTGAACGCAGAGGGCGCGGAGCTGATGAGGCTCGCGACGACGCGTCTTTCAAGTCCACCGCAGCCACTGTCGTTCTTCATCGACGGCGAGCCAATCCGCGGTGACGATGAACAGATCCTCGCCCCCTTAGTACAGTCGACGATTACGGACCGTGGTGTGATCAACGGCCTCAGTTTCGACGACGCCACCGCGTTGTCTACGCTGCTGCGCACAGGCGCCTTCCCGGTGCCGCTGACAGTGGTGCAGCAGGAGGAAGTCGACGCGACTCTGGGCGACGAGGCCGTCGTGCAATCGGTAGAGGCGGGCCTCATCGCTATCCTGGCCGTGATGGCGTTCATGATCGCTTATTACCGGTTGCCGGGTGTGCTCGCTTCGGTGGCCCTGTTCGTCTACGTGTCCGTGACGCTGGCCGTATTCAAGCTGTGGCCCGTGACGATAACGTCGGCAGGCATGGCGGCGTTTGTGCTCTCCGTAGGTATGGCAGTGGATGCCAACATCCTGATTTTCGAGCGCATGAAGGAAGAGCTCCGCCTTGGCCGCAGTCTCGTCGGCGCCATCGACGCGGGCTTCAGCCGCGCCTGGACCTCGATCCGCGACAGCAACGTTGCCACACTGATCACCTGCTTCATCCTGTTCTGGTTCGGCGACCAGTTCGGCGCCAGCCTCGTCAAGGGCTTC
>CAZNHI010000318.1:0-3686 GCA_964572535.1 uncultured Dehalococcoidia bacterium | reverse complement strand
GAAGATGTTGGCGCAGAACGCCGCCAGCAGCGGCTTCACCTGCTCGAACGCCTTCTCGTCGCCGCCCACGAATACCGACAGCGATGCCTCTTCGACGCTGACGACGCCGGAGAGCATGCCGCTGACCGGCGCCTCCAGGAACGTCACGCCGCGCGACTCCAATATGTGCCCCAGGCGCTTCGCCGAGGCCGGCAGGCTGCTCGTCAGGTCCACGTAGATCGTCCCCGGCGCCGCGCCCTCCAGCAGACCCTTATCGCCCAGCACAACCTCGTCAACCTCCGACGGCCCCGGCAGCGAGCTAATCACCACCGCGTTGCCCCTGGCGGCGTCGGCCGGGCTGTCCGCCCACTTTGCTCCCAGCTCGATCAGGTTCGCCGTGCTCTCCTGGCGCCGGTCGTTCACCGTCAGTTCGTGGCCCAGGTTCATGAGCTTGCGCACCATGCCGTTGCCCATGTTCCCCGTCCCGATAAACCCGATTTTCATAGCGTCCTCCGTTTCCTGCTGCCAACCGCGATTACTCTATCCACGTAGCCCCGATTACGTAGCCGAGGCTTTCCAGCCTCGGCATCGAAATGCCCTACGAGCTCTCGTCACTACACGAGGCTTACTAACCCCGATATGTCCTTCTCCTGCTCAAAGCCGTGCGTCAGCTCCAGCAGCTTCTCGATATCCTGACTGCTCTTCCCCGAATCCGACCCCAGCGTCCGCAGCTTCAGCTCCACGTCCGACCACTCGATGCCCCGCGGCCCGGAGCCTAGCGGCGCGTTCACCGTCGCACGGTGCTCCGTCCCATCTTTCAGCCGAATCATCACAGTCGCGCCCCAACCCCACGTGTACAACGACGCGTCCGTCATCGGCTCGACTTCGACCACGTCCTGCAACCTGCCGATCGCCGGATCCAGCACCTTCTCCATCGACACGTGTTGCCAGGAGAACTCCTTGTCCACCACCGCCGCCGCCAGGTAGTACGCCAGGCTGTGAATCGCCCCCACCAGGTCTGTGGGGTGCTTGTGCCCCACCAGCGCTCGGAATCGCGGCCCACAGACGCGAATCGCCTCCACCGCCTCGGGCGCCACGTTGCCTTCACGCGCCGCGTCGATCGCCGCCTCCACCGCCGCCGACAGCGGGTGCGCGCCCGGCCTCACCTTGATCGCCAGATCCGTGACGATGTCCCAACTCGCCCCGAAATCGCGCGTCAGCCCCTCGACCGCGCCCTCCTTCCCCCCGAACGTCTCCAGGAACCCCCGCCGGGCCTCGAGTATCTCCTCAACGCCGGTGAAGCCCTTTGCCGCCGCCTGCACCGCGTTGACCGCCGAGAGCGCCGTCGCCCCGGCGTGGTACTCCCGCGACAGCCCATTCGTCGAGATCGCCAGCCCGCCCATCGAGGTCGCCGCCAGCGAGATCGCCTGCGCCGTCTGCTCAACCGTCAGGCCTAGCAGCCGCGACGCCGCGATCACGCCCCCGAACACCGTGATGATGCAGGCGTGGAAGCCGCGCTCGCCCAGCCCCGGCGAGATCGCCTCGCCGATGCGGCCCGACGCCTCGTAGCCTGCGACCATCGCCGCCAGCACGTCACGACCGCCCGCGCCCGTCTTCTCCGCCACCGCCAGCGACACCGCCGTCACGATCGTCCCGATGTGCGCGATGTTGCGCAGGTCAGAGTCGTCTGACGCCGCCGCGTCGCTGAGCATCGCGTTAACTCGCACCGCGTTGGCCAGCGGCAGTCTCAGCCCGTCCGAGAACCACGCCGTCGCATCCGCCTTGCCGCCCTGCTCGCGCGCCAGCTCCCGCACGATGCGCGCCGACTCGATCGTCGAGCCCTGCGCGGCGCTAGCCAGCGTGCTCGCGATCACCTTCTTCGCGTTCTCTACCGCGGCCTCGGGCAAGTCTTCGTACCGGACCTTCAGCAGATACGTGGCAAGCTCCCTGGCAACCGTCACGCTTCGCCCCTCGTCAGATACGCATTAGCCTTCATCCCTGCGTGAATGCGCACGTGTGGCTGAGCTCCCCTCTCCGTCGACGGAGAGGGGCTGGGGGTGAGGTTTGCAACGCACCGTCCTCGCGAACCCCCTTCCCTGCCGCACAAGCCTAGATCACGCCACATTCGAACGCTAGATTCTCGCGCACACGCTCCCTGCGCCCCTTCAGCGGGATCCGGAGTGTCCCCGGTGTTTCATGCAATTGACAACGGAGCCCGCGCGGCCTAGCGTGCGCCCATCCCGCTGAGTAGCCTGCCGGCCGGCAGCGTCCTGGAGGAGAGCGATGAACGGTCAACTGATGGGCCGGCCCACGCCGATCGCGATCCTCGCGGTCTGTGCCATGGTGCTAGGGGCCGCGAGCTTTGTTCTCGGCGCCATCGCTGCGCTAGACGGCCAGACACCGGCAATCGGCCGGACGCTGATCGGCCTGCTGGGCGTTGGCGGAGGCTGGCTCCTGTGGACGCGGCCGGAACGCGGCGGGCTGGTCTGCCTCGCCTGGGCAGCCGTGCAGATACCGTACTTCGTCTGGAACTTCGACGGCAGCCCGACGACCCAGCTGATCGATTTCCCGCTCAGCGCATCGAGCACCTCGTCGAGGAACGGGGTGATCACATCTCAAAGCGCGATCGGGATCAACCTGGTGGGCGTGGCGCTGACCATCCTGGCTGTGAAGGTCCGGTCACTGCTCGTCGTAGACCAGCTTCACGCCGAGGTTCGCCGCGCGGACGAGGAGCTCCCAGACGCCGACCGGGCCTTGCGCGAGATCGAGGCGCTGCGCCAGGAAGGCAAGATTACGCGCGAGGAAGCGAACGAGCGCCGCCAGGCCGTCTTCAAGGGCCTCGCGGCGCGCCGCGAGGCAGACGCCGGGTCCAGTCCTCCTAACTAGGCCCGAATCCTCGTTAAGCTCCAACGTTGACACGCCGTTCAACGCATAAGTACCCTCGGACTACCTCTGGAGGACGTACCCATGCGTGGACCGCTCGAAGGCATTCGCGTATTCGACCTCACCCTGATCATGGTCGGCCCCTGGTCCACCATGAACCTCGGCGCCCTCGGCGCCGACGTCATCCACATCGAGCGCCCCGGCATCCTCAACTCCTCCCTCGGCGGCGGCATCCCGCCCACGATCAACGGCACCTCAATCGGCCACATCACCTGGAACATGAACAAACGCCAGCTCTTCCTCGACCTCAAGGCAGAGTTCGACAACGAGACCGCCCGCAAGCTCATCGCCACCTGCGACGTATTCGTCGATAACATGCGCCCCGGCGTCGCCGATCGCCTCGGTCTCAGCTACGAGGCCCTCAGCCAGATCAACCCGCGCATCGTCTACTGCACCATCTGCGGCTGGGGCACCAGCGGCCCCATGGCGGACCGCACCGCCGCCGACCCCCAGGTGCAGGCCTTCACCGGCTTCGCGGGCAACTCCGGCGCGCCCGGCGGCCCTGCGGAGGTCTACCGCCACTTCACCCAGATGGACGCCACCACCGGCAACTACGCCGCCATGGCGATCATGATGGCCCTGCTCGCCCGCGAACGCACCGGCAAAGGCCAGCGCATCGACCTCACGATGCTGCAGGCCGGCACCGCCGTACAGGCCACGCGCATCGGCGAGTACTTCGCCACCGGCCAGCAGCCGCCCGTCCTCGGCAGCGCCATCGCCAACGTCGCCCCCAGCGAGGCCTTCCTCTGCGAAGCAGGCTCTTA
>CAZNHI010000317.1:0-3689 GCA_964572535.1 uncultured Dehalococcoidia bacterium | reverse complement strand
CGACCGTCGTCTGGCCGTCGCCGCGCCAGCGGTGCAGGTCGGAGCCGCAGACGCTGGTGGCCTGGACACGGATGCTGACGCCGTCCGGCTCGACCTCCGGGAGCGGCAGCTCGCGGATCTCCCAGCGCTTGCCCGCGTCGTGCCAGACGGCAGATAGGCCGGTGTTTGCCATTTCGTCCTCCTCGCTCTTGCTGCGCGCATTATGGGGCAACGAGGACGGACGGGGGAGATCAGGCGGGGTTGGACGCCCCCAGCTGCTGTAGGATGCCCTGCATGTCTACGACGGTGCGAGTTTCCGTGATCTTGCCCTCGGTGACGACGAAGATTGAGATGCCTTCGGCGGTGATGCGCTTGCCGGTGGGTTTGACGTCCATAAAGTCGGTCTGGTGCGTGCCGTGCAGGACATAGCGGACGGCAGCCTTCGCCTCGTCGGCGACGGTGTCTTCGATGACGTGGTTGAGATCCGGGAAGGCGGCGTAGAAGCTGGCGGCCAGCTGCTTGTGGCCGGCGAGATCGACCTTGCGGCCGTTGACCTGGGCCGTGTAGCCGGGGGCGCAGAGCGACTCGTCGGGGCCGCCCTTGAGCCGATCCTGCTGGGTGATGAAGTGCATCGCGAGCACGCGGTTGGGTTCTGACATAGCGCAAATCTCCTCTGGCCCGCCGGCGGGCGACGTGTAGCGCGGTCGAGCATGGCCAGCGTAGTCTAACGGGGGCTCTGACTATCAGGGCCGATTGGCCCACGCTGGGGCAGAGAAAGACGGTAGATGGCGCGGGCAGGCTGGTCGAAGGCGGTCGCGGACGCGCTGCGGCGCAACGGCATCCGCACGTTCGTGACGGTGCCGGACTTCATCGTCTCGCAGGTCCTGGAGCACCTCTGGGCTGATCCGGAGTGTCGCGTGATCACGGCGACGCGCGAGGAAGAGGCGGTGGGCATCCTCTCCGGCGCCTACCTGGCGGGCGAGCGCGGCGCGTTGCTGATGCAGAACTCCGGGCTGGGCAACTGCGTCAATACGCTGGCGTCGCTGAACGTGGCGGCGCAGATCCCGCTGGTCATGGTGATCAGCCATCGCGGCGACCTGGGGGAGTACAACTCGGCGCAGGTGCCGATGGGACAGGCGGCCGAGCGCATTCTGGAAGCGCTGGAGGTTCGCACTTCGCAGCCGCACACGGTCGAGGCGTTCGAGGCCGAGGCGGACGGGCTGATCAAGCTGGCGTACACGCGGTCGCTGCCGGTGGCGTTCCTGCTGCCCAATGACCTCACGGGAGGGCGCTACTCGTGAGACGGGACGCCTGTACGCGCTTGCTGGCAGAGAAGCTGACCGACGAGGTTGTGGTGACGAACCTGGGGCAGGCGACGCTGGACCTGCAGAAGATCGCCGACCGGCCGCTGAACTACTACACCTTCGGGTCGATGGGGCAGTGCTCCAGCGTCGGGCTGGGGATCGCGGTTGCGAGGCCGGACGCGCGCGTGATCACTCTGGACGGGGACGGCTCGTTGCTGATGAACCTCGGGCTGTTGTGCACCGTGGCCAACGAGGCGCCGGCCAACCTGTCGATCGTGGTGTGGGACAACGAGGTACATCAGACGACGGGCGGCCAGCCGACGGCGACCTCGATGCGTAGCAGCCTGGCGGGCGTGGCGCGCGGTGCGGGCATCGAGAAGGTGCTGGAGCCCCAGAACGAAGAAGAGGTTTCGGCGGCCTTCGAACGGATGCTCAGCGAGGAGGGGCCGTTCTTCGTGCAGGTGAAGGTCGAGAAAGGCGCGGCGGAGGGGCAGTCCAACCGCGACCTGATCGGTTACAAGATTCGCTTCATGCGCGCGCTGGCGGAGCTGCCGCGCCAGCGTAAGGGATGAGGGCTGTTATGATTGACGGCAGTGAGTCTGGCTACCAGGAAATAGAGAATGACCACGAAGCGAAAGCCACCCCTGAAGAAGTTGAACGTCGAGAAGCCAAAGAACTTTGACCTCGATAAAGCTCGTGTTGCGATTAGCCGTTTGATTCAGGAAAACAAGGAATGGGTCAGGGAGATGGCCAAGAAGTAGATTGGCTGGAAGCCCTCGTAGACCTCGTCCGCGAGGTCCACGGGCAGATGCTGGAAATCGGAGGCGGTGCGCCGGGTGAGCACACCGCCTCTTTGTATTCCGCGTGTGCGAGGCCATTTCAGAGCGCCTTCGGCGAAAGCATCCATGACGGACCATACGAACGTGCCGCGGCTATTCTCCACGCGATAATCTGTGACCATGTCTTCGTCGATGGCAACAAGCGAACCGGCACGGCAGCCGCGTTGCTGTTTCTGTACGCGGAGGACGCCTTATCTAACCCGCATGAGCGCGAGGACTTGAGGCTTGCATTGCTCGGCGAAGTGGCGCTGGCGGCAGCTCGGGGTGGCCTCACCGTTGAGCAAGTTGCCTTCTGGATTCGAAGAATCTTCGAGCCCCCTCAGTCCGAAAGGCAAGCGTGAGCATCCTCGTCGGAGAGGTCCCGGAGTACGACGTCGTCATTGCGGGCGGCGGTAACGCGGCGTTGTGCGCGGCGCTGGAGGCCGCGCGGGCGGGCGCGAGCGTGCTGATCCTGGAGGCGGCGCCGCCCCACCTGCGCGCCGGTAACAGCCGTCACACGCGCAACGTGCGCTACCTGCACGAAGGGCCGGAGTACAACCTCGTGGGTACCTACGACGAGGAGGAGTTTTTCAAGGATCTGCTGCAAGTCACGGGTGGCGAGACCAACGAGCAGCTGGCGCGCCTGACGATTCGCGCGTCCGCCGACCTGGGGCGCTGGATCGAGGGCAACGGGGTGCGCTGGCAGGGGCCGTTGCGCGGCACGCTGCAGCTATCGCGGACGAACGCGTTCTTTCTGGGTGGCGGCAAGGCGCTGGTCAATGCCTACTACCAGGAAGCGGAGCGCCTGGGCGTGGACGTGCGCTACGAGACTGAGGTCTGCGACTTCGTGCCGTCGGATGGCGGGACTACCGTGGCGTTCGAGGCGCAGGGTGAGACGTGGACTGTGCTGGCGAAGTCGGTTGTTGTCGCTTCGGGGGGCTTCGAGGCGAACCTGGAGTGGCTGGCGCAGAACTGGGGCGAGGCGGCGGAGAACTTTGCCATCCGCGGCACGGCCTACAATCGCGGCGGGCCGCTGCAGACGCTGATCGACCGCGGCGCGAAGGCGATCGGCAGCCCACACGAGTTTCATTCGGTGGCGGTGGATGCGCGCGGGCCGCAATTCGATGGCGGCATCGTCACGCGGCTGGATACGGTGCCTTTTGGCATCGTGGTTAATCGCGAAGGCGTGCGGTTCTCAGACGAAGGCGCCGACTTCTGGCCGAAGCGCTATGCGTCCTGGGGCGGGCTGATCGCGCGCCAGCCGGGGCAGCTGGCGTTTTCGATCCTGGATTCGAAGATGGCAAACGAGTTCATGCCGTCGCTGTACCCGCCGGTGGAGGCGCAATCGGTGCCGGAGCTGGCGCGGGCGCTGGAGCTGGAGCCGGAGGTGGTCGCGGCGACCGTATCGGAGTTCAACGCCTCGGTGCAGGATGGGACGTACGACGCGACGATCCTGGATGACTGCCGCACGCAGGGCCTGGAGATAGCGAAGAGCCACTGGGCGCTGCGCATCGACACGCCGCCGTTCCTGGCGTACCCGCTGCGCACGGGCATCACGTTTAGCTATCGCTGCCTGGCGGTGGACGAG
>CAZNHI010000316.1:0-3692 GCA_964572535.1 uncultured Dehalococcoidia bacterium | reverse complement strand
GCCAACGGCGAAAACGCCGCCAACGGCCGCGGCCTCACGCTCAAGACCGCCAGAGAGATGTTCGACGCCGGCGTCGATATCATCTCCTCCGGCAACCACATCTGGGACCAGCGTGAGATCATCGAAGAGTTAGACACCGACGCGCCGATCCTGCGTCCTGCTAACTACCCGCCCGGTACGCCGGGTCGCGGCATGCTGCGCGCCAGGGGCCTCACCGTCGTCAACCTCCAGGGTCGCACCTTTATGTCAAATATCGACTGCCCGTTCCGGACGGCGGACGCCCTGCTGGCTGAGAAGCCCGAAGGGCCGATTATCGTCGACATGCACGCGGAGGCGACCAGCGAGAAGCAGGCCCTGGGCTGGTACCTGGACGGGCGCGTCGCCGCCGTGCTGGGCACCCACACGCACGTCCCCACCGCCGACGCGCGCATCCTCCCCTCCGGCACCGCCTTCATCTCCGACGCCGGCTTCACGGGCTCCCGCGATAGCGTTCTCGGCTTCGAGGTTGCAGCCTCACAGCGGCTGTTCCTCTCCCAGCTACCGACACGTCTGCCGGTCGAGGAGAAGTGCGACACGGTGATCATGAACAGCGTCCTCGTCGACATCGACGACGCAACCGGCCGCGCACGTTCGATCGAGCGTGTAGACAGGGAGCACACCTTCTAGCAATGCAGAATCTGCATTGACTACCTCGCCATCACACAGCATGAAGGGTCAGCAGAGCATTCTTGGCGAAGCCTTACGCTGCATGAGCAGGCTCAGTCGAGTCTCTACGCCTCACGCGCCAAACCTTCAGAAAGCAGGGGTAGCGGGCACGCAGCAGCGCGCGGGGGAGCCCGAGGGGTGTCCCCTCGGTAGCCCTATATTTCTTACTCCAGGGGGCGGGGGCGCAGCAGCGCGACAGCGATGCACAGCAAGCATGGCAGCAGGGTTCGTCGGGGCGGAGCCCATGCGCGGGGGGCCTGGGGGGTGTCCCCCCAGTTACTCCCCCTCTCTTGGGGGGCGGGGGCGCAGCAGCGCGAAGCGATGCGCAGCAGGGCCGGCAAACTTCACAAGGCTCACGTTCACGGAGAGGGATTAACGGTGCGTCAGACCACCGAACGTCATGGCTAAGGCCGACTTCCACAACCACAGCACCGCCTCCGACGGCAAGCTCACCCCGACGCAGCTCGTCGACCTCGCCTACACCAACGGCGTGCGCATCTTCGCCCTCACCGACCACGACTCCACCGAGGGTATCGCCGAGGCCCAGCGCGCGGCCCAGAAGTACCCAGATTTCGTGCTCATACCCGGCGTCGAGCTCAGCACCGACATCGAAGGCGACGAGGTGCACATCCTGGGCTACTTCACCCTCGAGACGCTGAAGAACCAGGACCTCCAGGCCGAGCTGTCGCGCTTCCGCGCCGGACGCTTCGAGCGCGGTCGGCTAATGACCGAAAAGCTGGCGGCAATCGGCAAGCCAATCAGCTGGGAACGGGTCCTCGAAATCGCCGGCGAGGCGTCGATCGGCCGGCCGCACGTGGCGCAGGCGCTGGTCGAAGCCGGCCACGTCGCCACCATCCCGGAGGCCTTCGACCTCTACATCGGCCGCAACGGCCCGGCCTACGCGGAGCGCGAGAAGCTCACGCCTGTCGAGGCGATCCAGACACTCAAGCGCTTCGGGGCGCCCGCGGTTTTCGCCCACCCCAGCTTCACCAAGAGCTTCGACACCGTCGTGCCGGAGATGATCGCTGCCGGTCTGGCCGGCATGGAGGTCTACTACCGCGATTACGCAGCTGATCTCGTCGCCTCGCTGGCCGCCAAAGCCGCCAGATACGGCCTTCTGCCTTTGGGCGGCAGCGACTATCATGCGCTCAACAACCCCGGCGAGAAGGAGCCGGGCGACATACCGCTACCGGACCGCGTGGCCAAGGACTTCCTGGAGAAAGAGCTGCCGTGGGTACCGACCGGAGCGCTGAGCTAGAAGACGGGCCCGAGGCCGCGACCTACTGCGCCCGTCATCCCAGGGTCGAAACCTACCTGCGCTGCGGGCGCTGCGACACGCCAATCTGCCCGCGCTGCCTCGTCCAGACCCCGGTAGGCGCGCGCTGCCGCGATTGCGCCAACGTCCGCACCCTGCCCACCTTCAACGTCACGCCGGTCTACTTCGCCAGGGCACAGACCGCCGCCCTGCTTAGCGGCGCCGGCGCCGGCGCGATCTGGGCGTTCGTCATACCGGGCTTCCTCGGGTTCTACGCCATCATCTTCATCGGCCTTGGTCTCGGCTGGGCGGTCAGCGAGTCAGTCAGCCTGGCGACAAACCGCAAACGCGGCCTCGGCCTGCAGGTCAGCGCCGTCATGGGCGTAGCGCTGGCCTTCCTGATCCACGAGGTTCTCAGCCCAAACACCCTCGTCGTTGGTCTCGACCTGGTCGCGGCCGGTATCGGCGCCTTCTTCGCCGCCTCCCGCCTCAAGATCGGCTAACTCCCGCCTCTCACCGCGCGGCCACACATATCCCCTCGCCCCTCTGGGGAGAGGGCTAGGGAGAGGGGTTCACGCCCGTGGTTTCCGCAACCAACCGGCTTCGTCTCCTCTCGACTCCCAATCTGTGCAAGTCCGCGAAATCTGTGGCATTCCCGTCCCCATCCCACACATATCCCCTCTCCCTCGGGGAGAGGGTTAGGGTGAGGGCCTGGCTCCCGTCATCCATAGATTCTCCCTTTTGCCCGCCCCACCAACCCTCAATCTCTGCAAGTCCGCGAAATCTGTGGCATTTCCCGTCCCCCGGCCGGCGCTTGGCCCTGTCCAACGCTGCCATCCTCCGCATCTGCTAGACCTCGCACCCTGACCCCATGTAGAATCCCCTGCGTCTAACCCGTCCCAGAGCACCAAAGGAGGCGTCATGGACGCCCAGACCGTCCAGCGCAACATCGCCGCCGTCGCGGAAGGCTTCGCGAAGGACCGCCGGGCGCGCCAGCTGCGGCGCCACCTCGAGAAGTCGGACTTCGCCGCCCTCGCTGCCGCCGGCTATCTGCTCACCGGCGTCCCCGCCTCCATGGGTGGCCTCTGGGTCGACCTCGAAACCTCCACCCGGCCGGTCTGCGAGCTCCTGCGCACACTCGCGCAAGGCGACCCCTCCGTGGCCCTGGTCAGCGCCATGCATCCGGCGGTGACCGCTTACTGGTTGCTGCAGGACGGCCCTGAGGTGGACGAGCAGAAGCGGTGGGTGGCCCAGACCGCCCTGGACGGCCACTGGTGGGGCACCATCACCTCCGAACCCGGCAGCGGTGGCGACATCATGCGCTCGCGGGCCATCGCGAAGAGGAGCGCGGACGGCGGCTACACGCTTAGTGGCCAGAAGCACTTCGGTAGCGGCTCCGGCATCACATCCTTCATGGTCACCATGGCCATCCCGGAGGGCGAGGAGGGCGTCCAGCCCTACTTCCTGGACGTACGCGGCGTGCCCTGGGACGGCTCCACCGGCATGAAACTGATCGCGGAGTGGGACGGGCACGGCATGACCGCCACCCAGAGTCACGCCTTCGACTTCACGGAGTTCCCTCTGGTCCGTTCTCACCGCACGCCGGCGCAGGGCGCGGTCCGGACCCAGGCCATGGACCCGCGCGGGCAGGCCAAGCCTGGCGAACTGCACGAGCTCCTCGGCCGAGCAATCCACGTTCTATCATCACGCGACGTTAGGGTTTTACATCCTT
>CAZNHI010000315.1:0-3705 GCA_964572535.1 uncultured Dehalococcoidia bacterium | reverse complement strand
TTGTTTGAAAGAGGAGCGCCCTCCCCCATCCTCTCCCAGCCCAGCGCTCCCGACTTGTTTGAAAGAGGAGCGCCCTCCCCCATCCTCCCCCAGCCCAGCGCTCCCGAGGCGCAAAGGCGTCAAGCCTGGCTTGCAGGCGGACAAGCTCGGCGAGACGCTGCTGTTCGTCGTGCCTTCGTCCAGCGGGCGCACCGCCGCCTACCCGCGTCAGGTGAAGCTCGAGTACTTTCGCCAGCTCAAGCAGCTCGTCGACAGCCTGCCCCTCGAGTCGCCCGCATGACCGACGTGCGCCCCGGCACACCAAACGCACCGCGGCAGGTCTTCTCCGACCGCCTGAATGAGTTCCTCAGCCAGATTCAGGCAGGCGACACACCCAACTTCGGGGCCTTCTGCTCCTTCTGCTACAACCCGCTGCCGCAGAGCTTCCAGCGCTGGAAGACGGGAGACACCCCCGTGCCCCCGGACCGCTGCGACCACTGCGGCCAGTCGACAGCAGACCGTCCAAACCTCACCTCAATCCCCCAGGAAGTGCTCGACATGCACCGGCGCAAGCTCAAGCGCGAGAGCCTCGTCGTGAACTTGTTCGCCTACCTCGGCCTGGCGCTGGGCCTGGCGATCTTCCTGGGCATGGTCGCGATCAACGTGCTCTACATGGAGAAGGCGCTCTGGTTCTTCATCCTCGCAACCTTCGTCTTCCTGGTCGGCAGCAGGCTGCTCGCCGGCATCTTCGGCGGCATCTTCGGCGACGAGATCGGCTTCCGTTACGCCAACAAGCACCTCGCCGAGGACTGGGCGGACCATCTGTCCGACCGCGAGACCGCTCGCCAGGAATAGCCAGGCGCTCTTACCGTAAACTCGATGCACCTGGAGGACGGCATGAACGTGGGCATCCTTCTCTTCGACGACGTGCAGGTTACGGACTTCACCGGGCCCTTCGACGTGTTTTCCGTCGCCGGACGAGGTCCGGGAGCCACGGGCGAACCGCCCTTCAGTGTCTTCACGATCTCCCGAGAGCCCAACGTGCGTTGTGCCGGCGGCCTTCGCGTGACGACCGATTACACCCTGGGTGAGCACCCTCTGATTGAGCTTCTAGTTGTCCCCGGCGGCAACGGCACCCGGCGTGAGGAGAACAACCCCGAATTGCTGGAGTGGATCAAGCGCGCCGCGGAGGCGAGTGAGATCGCCGCAACCGTGTGTACCGGTGCGCGCCTCCTCGCCAAGACCGGGCTGTGGGACGGCCTTCGCGTGACCACGCATTGGAACAGCATCGCGTACGTGCGCGAGACGTATCCGGCGATTGACGTCGTAGAGGGCGTGCGCTACGTCGATGCCGGCAAGTACGTCTCCTCCGCCGGGATCACCGCGGGCATCGACCTTGCTCTGCACCTCGTCGAGCGCCTGCACGGCTTCGAGGTCGCGCAGCGGACGGCCCGCATCCTGGAGTACGACTACTGGGAGGGCTTCTCACGCGGCGTTGGCGCCGGCTCCGCCTGAGACGCGCGTTACTCTGCTTCGTCCGGCTGCGTCCCGACGTACGCGGAAGGCACCCCCCACGCCAGCAACCAGGCGATCACCAATACCCAGACTCTCCGCATGCCGAGAATTCGCACCCGCCGCTCGGCCGGCAGTTTACGTGAGGGGCATATAATCAACGCCGTGACTACTTCGAATCCGGGGCTTGTCTCCGACAAGAACCGACTCCTGCTCATAATCGGCCTGATGCTGGCGATGTCCGTTGCGGCGCTGGACAGCACCGTGGTCAGCACCGCCATGCCTACCATCGTCGGCACGCTGGGCGGCCTTTCTCTGTTCAGTTGGGTCTTCTCCATCTACCTGCTCACGTCCACGGTGCCGGTCCCGCTCTACGGCAAGCTCGCCGACCTCTACGGGCGCAAGCCGGTGCTGCTCTTCGGCTGCGCGCTGTTCCTCGTGGGGTCCGCGCTCTGCGGACTCGCCGGCAGCATGGAGCAGCTGATCATCTTCCGGGCCGTGCAGGGCCTGGGCGCCGGCGCCATCCTGCCCATGGTTATCACCGTCATCGGCGACAACTTCCCCATGGAGCAGCGGGCGCGCATCCAAGGCCTCTTCAGCGGCGTCTGGGGCGTCTCCAGCCTGCTCGGCCCCGTGGTCGGCGGACTGATCACAGAGGGCGTCAGCTGGCGTTGGATCTTCCTGATCAACATCCCCATCGGCCTGGTCGGCATCGCGATCCTGACGTCCGTCTTCCACGAGCGCCTGGAGAAGCGCAGCCACGTCATCGATTCCTGGGGCACTCTGCTCCTGACGGGTTCCCTGGTGTCCTTCTTGCTGGCGCTGCTGCAGGGCGTCAAGGAGTGGGGCTGGCTGGGCGGCCCCACGCTGTCCCTGTTCGCCGTAGCCGCCTTCTTGATGACGCTGTTCATCCTCCAGGAGCGGCGTGTCTCGGAGCCGGTGATAGCGCTTTCGTTGTTCAAGAACAAGATCATGGCCATCGCCGCATTGGGGACGTTCATGAGTGGAGCCATGATGTTTGGCTTCACCTCCTACGTGCCGCTGTTCATCCAGGGCGTGCGAGGCGGCAGTGCGCTGGACGCAGGCCTAGTCCTCCTGCCAATGTCCTTCCTCTGGACGGTGGGCAGCATCATCTCCGGCCGCACCCTGTTACGCGTCGGCTACTACCCATCGCTGATCGTCGGCGGCGTCCTGCTGATCAGCGGCGCAGTCACACTGATCTTCCTGAACCGCGAATCTTCGCTGGCAATCCCGGCGCTGGCGGGGACGTTTGCCGGGCTCGGTATGGGCTTCACGATGCCGGCGCTCGTGATCTCGGTACAGAACTCGGTCGAATGGGGACAGCGCGGCGTCGCCACGTCCCTGACGCAGTTTTTCCGGACGATTGGCGGCAGCATCAGCGTCGCGATCATGGGCGCCATCCTGGCCAGCCGCGTTTCCGAAGGCCTGGTCAACGTCCAGGGTGTCCCGGAGGGCTTCAGCGGCGACCAGCTACTCAACGCCGGGCAGCGCGCACAGTTGGACCCTGCCGCCCTCGAAGCGGCGCGCGGCATTCTCGCCTCTTCTTTGCACGACATCTACTTCCTTGTCCTGTTCTGCGCCTGCGTTGCGTTTGCGGTTATCCTCTTCTTCCCGCGCGGCAGGGCACACGAACTCGCCGCCGGAGCCCCCCAGCGCGCTGCGTCACCTCCACCCCAACGTGCCGAAACTCCGGCCCCTGAGCCTGCACCTGCACCTGGCGGCAGCAGCTAAAACAGCCTCATTCGAACTTCAGGCTGTAAGACGGGCGCAGGAACAGCAGCTCGAAGCCGTTGCGGATCATGTTGTGGTAGGAGGATACCGGCGCCTCCGGTTTGTCCTCCGCCGTCTCCGAGGTCACCCATTCGCAGCCCATCTCAGCAGCGGCGGCAACACGCGCCGCGATGATCGCTCCCTGCGCGCCGCGCCTGCGATGCGACGGTAGCGTAGCGCCGTAGCCCAGCCAGCCAACCCTGTCGAAGGCGTATAGACCGCCGGCGGCGGCCGGCTTAACGCCGTCGTAAGCCACGAACCAGCGCCATGCCGGCTTGCCCGCCGCCGCAGCCACCACGGCGCCGCGACCCTTTGCCATGCCGAAGCCGTCCTCCAGCGCCGTGGCCAGGTCCGCGACGTTCGCCTGCGTCACCTCCGCGATTCGCAGGTCGTTCTCGATCGAATGCGGGTTGTCGGCGCGGC
>CAZNHI010000314.1:0-3710 GCA_964572535.1 uncultured Dehalococcoidia bacterium | reverse complement strand
AGACGAACCTGCGCGCATGAAAGAAGCCTTCCGGCGCGGCGGCATTACCGAAGAGATGATCCGCGGCGAACGCCGAGACGGTTTCATCAATTACGACGAGGAGAAAGGCACCGCCACCTGGGAGCAAATCACCTACAAGACCGGCCCCGCACCTGCGCCTACGCCCAAGGACGAACAGGCGCGCATGAAAGAAGCCTTCCGGCGCGGCGGCATCACCGAGGAGATGATCCGCGGCGAACGCCGAGACGGCTTCATCAATTACGACGAGGAGAAAGGTACCGCCACCTGGGAGCAGATCACCTATAAGCAGGATCCCGCACCCGAGCCTTTGCCCGAGGACGAACCTGCGCGCATGAAAGAAGCCTTCCGGCGCGGCGGTATTACCGAGGAGATGATCCGCGGCGAACGCACCGACGGTCTCATCAACTACAACGAGGAGACCGGCATCGCTAAGTGGGAGCAGATCACGTACAAGACCGGCCCCGCACGCGCACCCGGGCGTCGCGGACCGCGGCGCTAGGGAGCGGGACGAAGACTAGAAGTCGCCAATCCCAATCGCGCGCCAAAGGACTGCGTCGCCCCGGAACAGACCTACCTGCCCGACCGCCTCGCCGGCCACCGCTACTACATCCCCCGCAACCTCGGCGCCGAACCGGACCTAACCCAACGCCCGCAGCCAAAACGCCCCGAATAGCATCCTGAGCCTGTCGAAGGACGCACCCTATGACGTCAGCCATTCCGAAAGCCCCGAGTATTCATAAGCTCGACGATCCGGGATTTTAGGGACCTCCGCAGCAGCCTTCGCTTCTGGCTGGAGGCTGCCGGCTACGACGTTCAACTTAGTGAACACACCGACTTCAGACGAAAGCCTTCGGAAAGAACCTTCGCTTCTTGCTTCAGCAACATCCGGGACTGCGACATCTACATTCTCCTTATTGGGAGGCAGCGCGGCTCTTGGTACCGGGAGCAACTCAGGATGACGGTCACGCGGCAGGAATATCGCGTCGCCAGAGAGGCCAGAACGGCTAATGCGCTTCTCAGGCCATTCCTGTTCGTTCGTCAAGAGGTCATCGAAGCTATCGGTCAGTGGATGGAGGACGGCAAGCCCATAACCCATCGCAGCAATCGCGACTGGGATCCCTCCGCGACATCCGAATTCATGAAAGAAATACAAGACGACACCCAACCAGACGGTGCGCCGTGGCTATATCAATTTGCAGACTTTCGCGACATCATTGCCGCTCTGCGGGAGCCTTTAGCGCTCGATCTGGATTTGGACAGAAGACTCCTACGTCAAAACCTTCTAGAGGAACTCCTTTATAACCTTTCCAGCTTGGTCACAAGGCGAACCAACGGCTTCGCGTTCGTCGAATATTGGCCCGTCAGCACCACTCGTGACTCTCTCGAAATAACGTCGGACGACCTCGAACGTAATCTAAGCCTCACAATCAATCAGATAAAAGACATAGCCCTCATAAGCCTCACTCGCGGAGCGAAACACCTCAAATCCATCGCGGTGACTGAGGCGATCCGCCGGGGCCTGTTTCTCGAAGTACAACCAGAAACCGGAGAACTCACCTCCTCTGAGGCGCATGTCGCCTTAGTGAAGTTGAGCCGTGATTTGGAGGCCTTGTCTACGTACGAGAGGGACGAGGACTATGCTCAACTCGAGCGGAGGTTCTTTAGCCTTGGACGTGACGCAAATCTAGGACGCTTGAACGAACCCGTCCCAGTTCCGGCATGGGATCTGATTCGGGTCTTTTTTGTCCACGACCGCTTGGATGATATCTTCCGTTCTTCAACCATGTTCGCGCAGTGGCTCATGGGACTGGAGCCTTCGCCGGCCGTTCCAGCAAATGCCCAGTCGCCGATTGCGGGTCAGGACGAGCGCTTAGCAGCCGAACAGATTGACGCGGCAGAACTAAAGGACGCCCTGACGAATCGATGGTATCCGTTCGGCCCGAACCCTCACCCCGCAGATGCCGACGTCTTCGCCGCTGCTGACGAGAGACTCGTTCAAATCGCTATCGAATCGATCTATGCAGCGGCATTGCGGACGAACTCGCAAATCACTGAGGAAGACATCCAACGGATAGCCCGCGAGAGTGTGAGTAAGATTCGCAGCACGGGAGGTTCCGACCCAAGGACACGCGCTCGCGGTCATTCCTCGTCTTCCTAAGAACGTCGTGTGCGAGTCGAATGCATATCGTCTCTGCGGATTCCCTTGATCGATCCCTACCGCAGCCCCACCACCGACTGCAGGACCGCCGGCAAACGCCGGCTCACCGACAACGTCCCTTCCACAGCGTCGAGTCTTAGGGTTCTACCCTGACTACGCCCTCCACGCCGTCGAAGCCACGGTCATAGCTCACGATCTCGCTGATCCCGCGTGACTCCATGTGCGCCACGCTCAACGCATCCTCGAAGTCCAGCGACGAGTACTCCTCATACACATCGAGCGCCCTGAGCACCACGTTCTTGTCAGGCAGGTCCAATCCCCGGGCGCCCACAATTGGTTTGACTCGCTCCGCCAGCTCCACCCTATCGACCCGATACCCACTTCGGCCTCTGGTCAAAACGTAAAACACCTCGGCGATCACCGTCTCAGAGGTCGTCATCTCCTCTTCTCCAGCGTCTACTCTCTGCAGAAGTTCAAAACTCGCCTGGGCTTTCACGGCGTCATCGCCGGTCAGGTACCGCAACAGGACATTCGTGTCCAGGAACTTCACGCCTCGCCCTTACGCATCTTCTCCATGAGACGGTCTGCACGCTCGTCCTTGGCCTCACGGATCCTTGCATCCCAGTCTTCAGGCCGTCTCAATGGGGTGATCGAACCCGCGGCAGTCGCGATCGTGAAACGAGGCTTCTTGAGCACCACCACGCCATCTTCGATTGAGAAGATCACCTTCTCGCGCTTGCCAATGCCCAACGCCTTCCGCACCTCCGCCGGGATAGTCACCTGCCCGCGCTCCGTAACGCTCGCCCAGATCTCACGCATTGCGATCACCACCTTGCATTACTTTTCTATCACGCATTGTATCAGGTACAAAGCAATGCATCTCGCCCCAGCTATCGAGCGCGCCACCACCCCCTCAGCCCTCCCGCCGATTCCCGCTACTCTGTCTCCATGCCCTGCCCTCCCGCTCTCAACCCTCTGCACTATGCCTCTGCCCTCTGCACTTCCCCTTTTTTCGCAAATCAAGCACTCAAACAATCAAACGGCCTTGATCCAGATTCGCCGACCGCTGCCCGTTTGATTGTTTGCTCTGCGCTAGAATGCCTTTGTGACCTCACAACGCCCCTTTGACGGCAAGAAAGCCCTTGTTACCGGCGCCTCCCGAGGCATCGGCCGCGCCATCGCGCTCAAGCTCGGCTCCCTCGGCGCCGAGGTCATCGTCAACTACGGCCACAAAGCCGCCGACGCCGAACGCGTCGTCTCTGAGCTAACCGAGCTCGGCGTCCACGCCACCGCCATCAAGGCCAACATGGGCGACCTCGATGAGGTCCACGCCCTCTTCGCCGAGATCGGCAAGCGCTGGGGCCGCCTCGACATCCTGGTCAACAGCGCCGCCCGCGGCCTGGAGCGCCCCCGCAACGCCATCGCCTCCCTGCCGCAGCACCTGCGCACCACCTTCGAGACCAACGTGCTCGGCCCCTGGTTCGCCGCCAAGGAGGCCATCCCCCTCATGCAGGCGGGCGGCGGCGCCATC
>CAZNHI010000313.1:0-3715 GCA_964572535.1 uncultured Dehalococcoidia bacterium | reverse complement strand
CATGGAGGACGCTGCGACCGCCGAGATCTCACGTTCGCAGATCTGGCAGTGGCTGCACAACGGCGCCAAGCTGGAAGACGGCCGCACCATCACTCCCGAGCTGGTCAAACAAATCACGGACGAGGAGCTGGCGAAGCTACCCGCCGAAGAGCCTGGCCGCCGCTTTATCGAGGCGCGCCAGGTTTTCGAGCAGGTCGCGCTGGCAGACGACTTCGTCGAGTTCCTCACGCTGCCGGCCTACGAGCTGATCGATTAGGGTGCGATGAGCATATTTACCGAAGCTGAAATCGCCTATCTGCGCAGCCAGTTCCTCGGCAGGCTGGCGACCATCGGCCGCGATGGCCAGCCCCACGTCATACCGATGACCTTCGAGTTCAACGCAGCCGAAGACGCCATCGACATCGGCGGCATCGCTTTCACGCGTGGCAAGAAGTGGCGCGACATGCAACACAACCAGAAGGTGACGTTCCTGGTGGATGACTTCGCGGACCGGGCCGGCCACGCCGTGGAGGTCCGCGACACCGTTGAGATCCATCAGGCCGGCGGCAGCAAGATCAACCCGCGCATCGAGGGCTTTGACGAGCCGTTCGTCCGTCTGCGGCCGAGCTTCATCGTCAGCTGGGGCGTTGACGGCTCCGGCGGCGGCGGCCCCGCGGATTTCCGCCCCAACGCCCGCCGGGTCGGTTAGCCTCTAGGAGCGGTTCTTCACCAGCAGCCGGATCATCCCGTCCAGCGCGTCCAGGTAGGGCGTATCTGCGCCGGTCACGCGAGCCAGCTCTACGACGGCGCTGACCACGGCATCGACCTCCATCGGCCGGCCGAGCTCCAGGTCCTGCAGCATCGACGTCTTGTGCTCGCCCACCTCGGCGGCGCCGTTGAGACGAGCGTCGACCTCCACCGCCATTCGCTCGCCCAGCGCCTCGGCCACGCCCTGCACCTCCAGCATCACGTTGCGGGCGAAGGCGCGGGTGGCGCGCTCGCCGCAAATCTGCGCCAGCGTGGCGCGCGTTAGCGCGCTCAGCGGGTTCAGGGCGACGTTGCCCCAGAGCTTCACCCAGATCTCGCCGCGAATACGATTGCGCAGCGGCGCCCGCAGCCCGGCGTCGATCAGCACCTTCGCCAACGCCGCCGCTCGGTCAGATCGGCTGCCGTCCGGTTCGCCGAGGCTGAAGCGATTGTCGTCGGTGTGTCGGATCACGCCCGGCGCCTCAATCTCGCAGGCCGGGTAGACTACGCAGCCGATCACGCGTTGCGGGCCGATGGCGTCCCAGATGCGGCCGCCGGGGTCAACCGTCTCAACGCGGCGATTGGCGTGCGGACCTTCGAGGCCGTAGAAGTACCACCAGGGCACGCCGTTCTGCGCCGTCACGACCGCGGTCTCCGGCCCCAGCAGCGGCACGATTGCGTCCAGGGCGGGCGAGATCGAGTGCGCCTTGACGGCGAGAACGACGTAGTCCTGCGGCCCCGCGTCGCGGCTGTCGGCGACGAGGCGCGGGTGGGTAACAACCTCGCTGCCGTCCTCCTCGATGAGGCGCAGGCCGTGCTGCTGCATCGCGGCGAGGTGCGGCCCGCGCGCAATCAGCGTGACCTCGACTTCGCCACGCTGCGCCAGCTTCGCGCCCATGTAGCCGCCGATGGCCCCGGCGCCGAAGATGGCTAGCTTCACCGGGTGCTCCAGACGGAGCGACGAGGCTGCGCATCCCTATCGGTCTGCTCCGCCCCTCTAGTCAGAAAGAAACTGGGGGGACACCCCCCAGGCCCCCCGCGCATGGGCTGCGCCCCTGAGACCCCTGCTTTCGGCCTGGCCACTGGCCACAGGGCGTTCATAACTAAGCTTTGGCGGGCGTACCGAGCCCCAGCTTCTCCGCCAGGCCAATGCGCTGCACCTTGCCCGTCGCGCCCTTCGGAATATCTGCCAGAATTACGATTGTCTTCGGCACCTTGAAGTCGGCGAGATGCTTGGCAGCGTGCTCGCGCAGCTCCTTCTCGTCCGCCGAGGCGCCTTCGGCCAGCACGACCGCCGCCGCTACCTCTTCGCCGAGGCGTTCGTGCGGCATCCCAAAAGCCACGGCCTGGGCCACTGCCGGGTGCTGCAGCAGCACCTCGTCGACCTCGCGCGGGCTGACCTTCTCGCCGCCGCGGTTGATGATCTCTTTGAGGCGTCCCGTCAGGTACAGGTAGCCGTCCTTGTCCAGGTAGCCCTGATCGCCGGTGCGGAACCAGCCGTGCGTGAAGGACGACTCGTTGGCCGACGGGTTGTTCTCGTAGCCGGAGGTGACGTTGCCGCCCTTGATCACCACCTCGCCCGTGCGGGTCGCGTCCAGCAGATTGCCCACCTCGTCCATGATTGCGACCTCGACGCCGGCTCCCATGCCGACAGCTCCGGGCTTGCGCTCGCGGGGTGGTAGCGGGTTCGTGGCCATCTGGTGCGAGGCCTCCGTCATGCCGTAGGCCTCGATCACCGGCGCACCAAAGGTCTTCTCCAGGTCTGCCATCACGCTCGGCGGCAGCGACGCGGAGGACGAGCGGATGAAACGGAGCTTGGCGCGCGCGACGGTCTCCTTCTGACGTACGGCTCGGCTGAGGACCAGCTGGTGCATCGTGGGGACGGCGGTGTACCAGGTCGGCTTCGTCTCCTCCAGCCAGCCGAAGAAGCGGAAGGCGTCGAAGCCGGGCGACGTCACGACGGAGGCGCCGGCCCCCAGCGAGGCGAGCAGAGCCGCCATGAGGCCGTGGATGTGGAACAGCGGCATGACGTTGAGGCAGCGGTCGGCCGGGGTCAGCGCCAGCGCGTCCATGATGTTGCCGGTCGAGACGACCAGGTTGCGCTGCAGCAGCGGCACGATCTTGGGCCGGGCCGTGGTGCCGGAGGTGTGCAGCACCAGTGCCACGTCGTCAGGCTGGGCGTACTGCGGCTCGGCGGACTGAGCAGCCGTGCCATCAGCCAGCAAGGTGTAGGAGCCAGGCGTACCCGCCAGCGCCAGGCGCAGCACGTCGCTACCGGCCGCGGCGTGAGCGGCCGCGGCGTCGTCCGGCAGCGTGATCAATGCCTTGGCGCGCAGGTCGTCCATGTAGAAGCGGAACTCATCCTCGCGGTAGCCTGGGTTGAGCGGCGCCGCGGTCGAGCAGGCGGCGACCGCCAGGAACGCGATCGCCGCCTCCGGGCCGTTGGGCAGCACCATCGCCACGCGGTCGTTGCGGCCGATGCCCAGCGCGTTCAGCTGGCCGGCCAGGTGGGAGACCTGCTGCCGCAGCTGTGCGAAGCTCAAGGTAGTTCCCGCGGGCTCGATGATAGCCGGGGCCTCGGGCTTACCGGCGCTGAGCAACTCGAAGACATTGTTTGCCATGATCGCCTCTGCTCCCCAGAATCGAAGTCTGCGACGATCATAGCGCAACCTTGCGTTGACACTCCTCACTCGCCGCATCGATGATCCCAGACACGGAGGCAGAGCATGGCAAATGAACGCGCGGCCAGCGGCTGGGACTCGCTACCAGGCGCCGAGAGCATCGAGGGCGTCTGGGCGCCGAACCGGGGGCCGGTCTACGGCAAGCGCTACGCCGTCGCCACCGACCAGCCGATCGCCTCGCTGACGGCGATGGAGGTGATGCAGAAGGGTGGCAACGCCGCCGACGCGATTATCGCCGCCTCGGCCGTCAACATCGTCACCAAGCCCTACTTCACGCAGCTGGGTGGCGACGCGTTCTCGCTGATCTG
>CAZNHI010000312.1:0-3739 GCA_964572535.1 uncultured Dehalococcoidia bacterium | reverse complement strand
CTGCAGGTGGACATGCGCCACCCGGCGCCCCATCGAGACCAGCGACTGCAGGTCGCCCAACGCCTGCGCCCGGTGCAGCCGCCCAAACGTGTACGGACGCCCCGGCACCTCGGCGTCGCGCGTTATCTCGTCCGTCAGCAAGAGGAAGACGCCGCTATTCGGGCCGCCCTTGTGCAGCTGCCCCGTCGAGTGCAGGTAGCGCGGTCCGAAGCCCAGCGTCGTCGCGACTCTGTAGCGGTCTCGCAGCTCCAATCGCAGCGCCTGCAGTTCCGCCTCGATGGCCGCATTGCGTGGCAGGTACGCCAGCACGGCAATGTAGTCGCCCGGCCTGACCGTCGCCAGCACCTCTGACATCGAGGGCGTCGCGTCCGCCTCTGTGACGCCGGCGTCCAGGATGCGCGCAGTCGCATCCTTGGCCGACTGCACGTTCGGCTGATCGAAGGGGTTGATCCGCAACCGCTGCGCGGCCACCGCCGTCGCGAACTCCCAGCGGAAGAATTCAGCGCCCAACTGCTGCTTGCCGGCGAACGGTAGCTTCACCGCCACGTGTCCCGCGGCCTCGAGCCCTGCGACATCGCTGTGCTCGCCGATCGCCACGAACAGACGGTCATCGCCGTAGGTCATGGTGGGCGCCGCGGGCTCGCCCACCACGGGCACGACGCCCTTCCCTCCCTTGCCCGTCGATTCCGCCAGCAGCTGCTCCACCCAGTCGCCAAACGACTCCAATTCCTGCGGCAGCAAGAGCGTCAGCTTGTCTCGACCCGCGAGCGTCATCTCGCCGATTATGGCGCCCAGCAGCGCTCCTGGGTTCTGCGCCGGGTCGTTGGTGCGGCATTCAGCGGCCATCGCCGACGCCTGCGTCAACATCTCGTCCAGATTCACGCCGATCAGCGCCGCAGGCGCCATCCCGAAGTACGAAAGCGCGGAATAGCGCCCGCCGAGGTCCGGAGGGTTGAGGAAAACGCGCCGGAAGCCCCGCTCTTCGCCCAGCTTCTGTAACGTCGACCCCTCGTCGGTAATGGCCACGAAGTGCCGTCCGTCCGGGATCAGGCTCCAGAAGTACTCGAAGTGCGTCAGTGTCTCTATCGTCGAGCCCGACTTGCTGGCGACGATGAACAGCGTCCGCTGCAGGTCCAGGCGTCCGGCCAGGTCTAGCACCGCGTCCGGATGCGTCGAGTCCATGACCTCGAGTTCCAGCAGGCCCGCTCTTGTACCGAAGGTGCGCTGCATGACCTCAGGCGCCAGGCTAGAACCGCCCATCCCGAACAGCACCGCCTTGCGATAGCCATCGCCCGCCACGTCGATCGCGAAGCGCCGCAGGGCACTCGTCTCGCCTCGCATCGTCTCGGCCACGTCCAACCAGCCGAGGCGGTTGGGCTGCGTGATCTCGGTCGGGTCGTCGCTCCACAACGTGTAGTCGCCCCGCCAGATCCGCTCGATTACGCCGTCGCGCGCCATCTCCTCCAGCGCCGGCTGGAAACCCTCGCTCCGGGGCCCCGGGTTGCTGAGTCCGAGTTCTTTACTCTCCACGTCTCCAAGTGTAGTACCTGGATTCGCCGGGAGTGTTTCAGTGACGTTGCTGTCCTACTGAGATGACGCCGTCGTGGAGACGCGCGTGGCGCGCACGATCAGACGTTGGTTGTAGCTCAAGTTGCTCCGGTTGAAGTTGCCGCCGCAGGTGATCAGCGTGATCGCCTCGTAATTCGTCGGACCTGTGATCTCCTTCACGGGCGCCGTGGCGGCGTCGTAGTAGTTCAGTGAAGCGACCTCATAGGTGAACACCGTCCCGTCCACCAGCGCGACCTCGACCCGGTCTCCCCGCTTCAAATCGCGCAGACGCCAGAACACCGCCGGGCCGTAATTCTCGTAGTCGACGTGCCCCGCGAGCACGACGTTGCCCAGCTGCCCCGGCCGCGCCGAGAAGTCGTACCAGGCAACCGCGTTCGGCGTTTTCGGGTCCTGCATCGCGCCAGCGCCATCAACCGTCAACACCTCAACCGGCGCGTTTATGTCCAGCCTCGGCACGCTGACGCGCATGATCGGCGCCGTGCTTACCGCCTGCGACTGCGTCGATGACTGCGACTGCGGCGGCGGCTGGGAAGGCACCCAGCCATCGAAGCTATCAGCGCTCAGGGCCGCAGCGTTGGCTGGAGCCTGCGTGAGGTCCTGCTGCCTGTCCAGCCAGTAGAAGGAGAACGCCGTCAAGGCCACACCCATGACCAGCAGCGGCAGCGCGATGTAGTTGTTGGCTTTCATTATCTGAAGGACCCGCTTCCTACGGTAGTCGGCGGCATTCATGCCATGTCCTACAGGTAAGATCGTCCGTTTTGGGGCGTAGTTGAGCCCCATGCGCGTCCCTGCGCGCGATTCGTATCCATCCAGCCCTCTCTAGTGGGGCCGGGTTATCGCCGGGCTTCGATGCTCGTGCAGATTCCCTGCTCGCGACTTCGCTATCAACCGCCAGACGGAGCACGTCCACTTCCTTAGCGGTTCCAGGGTGTACCGGCTCCCGATATCAGTAGTTTCCCGCGTTAGAGACATTTGCCAGCCTTACAGGTCTCAAGTAGCCACGACCTCTACCGATAAAACTCCTGAGCCCTACTCCCACTTGGGCTGCCCTGAGACCATCATAGGAAGGAGAATGAATTTGGCGATTCTAAACAAGAAGGGGACGTTCCTGGCAGCTCTCGCTGCGATCGTTGGCCTGTCGATCGGTAGCCTTGCGTTTTCGCAGACGATTACCTTCGGCGCGGAGACGGACGTAGGCGGCGGGGGCACGCCGGCCGCGTCCACAGAGTTCCCGGTCGTCGGCGGCGCGCCGATCGGCCAGCCACCCGCAGCCCCGGTTAACCCTGGCAACAGCGGTGCCATCGGCCCTGGCAACAGCGGTGCCATCGGCGGCGACGCCAACGCTCTGCCCTCAACCGGCAGTGGTGGTTACCTGGACTCCAGCTCAAGCAGCCTGCCTTACGCGCTTGTGGCCCTCGCGGTCGCGGTCGCTCTGACCGGCTCAATGGCCTGGGTTCACTCCCGCAAGTAAGGAAGCTCGCACACCCAACGCCCCGGATTGGGGCACAGGTAAGGGAATGAAAGCGTGAAGGAGCGGGCTCGCACAGCAGCCTGCTCCTTCATTGCTTTCCGAAAGAACGTCGTTAGCTAACATTTCATGCAAGCCTCAATCCCATCGACAAGGAAGTCGCAGCAGCGGGCTCACGGCTGGCTCACGGATCAGGCACTCCTGACCGCCGCCACGATCATCTTTCTCTTTGTCCTCTGCCTGCCCGTTATCGCCGCTACTCGCTCGCCTCTCAACTCAGACCAGTCCCTCTACCTTGCGGAGGCGCTCAATATCGCCAACGGCGATGGCCTCACCTACCCCACCGGTGAGCCGATAACCCACCGCGCGCCCCTCTACCCGGCGCTGCTGGCCGGCGCCTTCCAGCTCGATGGCGCCTCCCTCGACGCCGCCTACCTGGTCCCGCGCCTTTCGGTCATCGCCAACGTGCTGCTGTTGTTCTTCCTGGGACGCGCGCTGTTCGGCGCCTGGGGTGGAGCCGTTGCCGGTGTCACGGCCGCCGCATCCCTATACCTGCGCGGCCTCGGCACCACCCTCTTCCTCGATAGCACACAGGTCTCCTTCCTGCTGGCGGCGCTACTTGTCTACTCGCGCGCTGGCTCCAGCGCGCCGCGCCTGGCCGGCGAACGCGCGCTCCTCGGCGCGTCGTTTCTGATCAAGGAA
>CAZNHI010000311.1:0-3744 GCA_964572535.1 uncultured Dehalococcoidia bacterium | reverse complement strand
GCGCGACGCGATAACGCCGAACCTGCTGCAGACGCTGGAGCACACGCCGGTGTTCGTGCACACGGGTCCGTTCGGGAACATCGCCCACGGCAACTCATCGGTGCTTGCGGATCAGATCGGGCTGAAGCTGGCTGACTTCGTGGTGACGGAGAGCGGCTTCGGCAGCGACCTGGGCTTCGAAAAGATGGTCGACATAAAGTGCCGTTACTCAGGACTGCGGCCGGACGCGGCGATTATCGTCGCGACGGTGCGGGCGCTGAAGGCACACTCGGGGAAGTACCGCATTGTGGCCGGGCGCCCGCTACCGGCCGGCCTGGGTGAGGCAGACCTGGAGGCGGTTGCGGCGGGTATGGGCAACCTGGAGAAGCACATAGAAAACGTCACCCAGCAGGGTGGCCTGCCGGCGGTGGTCTGCATCAACCGTTTCAGTTACGACTCCGACTCGGAGATCGAGTACGTGCGAGAGCGGGCGCTGGCTGCGGGGGCCACAGGCTGCGAGGTCAGCGAGGTGTGGGAGAAGGGCGGCGCCGGCGGAGAGGCTCTGGCGCAGGCGCTGGTCAAGGCAGCAAGCATGCCGAACAAGTTCGATTTCCTGTACAAGGATGAAGAGACGATTGAGGACAAGATCAACGCAATAGCGACGCGGATGTATGGAGCGGACGGCGCGGACTTTTCTCCGGACGCGCGACGCCAGATGCGTCAGTTCACGGACTGGGGCCTGGCCGGCCTGCCGATCTGCGTGGCCAAGACCAACTTCTCGCTCTCAGCGGACGCGAACAAGCTGGGCCGCCCGACGGGCTTCCGGGTCAACGTGCGCGAGCTACGCCCGGCGGCGGGCGCAGGCTTCCTCATAGCCTACCTGGGCGCGATCAGGACGATGCCAGGGCTCCCCTCGGAGCCGGCCGCGAACCACGTGGACATCGACGAGCGCGGCAACGTGGTAGGGCTGTTCTAGGACCGAGTAGCCCGGTAACCCGGTGGTGTGCCGTCTGGCGAGGAAGCCGTATTGAACTTCTCGCAGGGCATCGAGGGAGCCGTTGCGTACGACCGATGGTTCGACGCAGGTTGGGGCGCTTATGCCTTTCGCAGTGAATCCAAGGCTTTGCTACGTTCCGCAGGTAGGGTCGAAGGACTGCGGGCCCTGGACGTAGGCTGTGGGACCGGTCGCATGACGGAGGTCCTTGCCAACGAAGGAGCGAGCGTCGTCGGGATTGACATGGACGCCGCGATGCTCGCGGTCGCAGCGTCGCGGACTTCAGCGCCGCTGATTCTGGGTGACGCTGGGGCGCTTCCTATCCGTGACGCAAGCGTCGACATTGCAGTGGCGGTGACGCTCTGCGAGTTCGTCGAAGATACTGCGGCGGTCTTCGCGGAGCTCGCGAGGGTAGTTCGACCGGGTGGTCGCTTCATCGTTGGCAGCCTCAATCGCAGCAGCCCGTGGGGGTGGCTCGGCCGCAAGCGATTCAGTGAGCCGCCGTGGACGGAGGCTCATTTTCTGAGTCGGAGAGACTTGCTCAACATGGGCACTCGTCACGGGGTGGCGTCGGTCTCGGGAGTGTTGTTTGCACCCGAGAATCTCCCGGGTCTTCGGCTCATCGGGCCTTTACTCGAGAGAGTCGGTAGCGTGGTTCCAGGAGCGGGGGCCTTTCAAGTCCTGACCGTCACGCTGCCTCAGTAAACTCCGCAAGTTCCACGGTCCTTCTCGTGCGCGCTATACTAGACGCGCCGTGAGTTTGGCGCGGGCGCAACTGGCGTGTCGCTGCTGAAACGGCGGTTGTTTGTGTGCAGACACAAAAAGCGCACGAGCAGGGACGAAGACGATGGCAAAGCAATCGACGGGGCGCAGGGCGAATCAAAGGGACGCGGCCGACGCGTTCGGCACTCGGGTCTTGGTCTGCGACGGCGCTATGGGCACGATGCTGCAGGCGGCCGGCGTGTCGCTGGACATCTCGCTGCCGGAGCTGAGCCTGTCGCGGCCCGAGCTGGTGAAGGCGATCCATGGCGCATATATCGCTGCCGGCGCCGACGTAATCGAAACCAACACCTTCGGGGCGTGCAGCACGCGCCTGGCGCGCTTCGGGCTCGAAGGTAAAGTCGCTGAAATTAACCACGCTTCGGTGCGGGTGGCTAAAGAGGCCGCCGCGGCCGCCGACCGTCCAGTGCTCGTAGCCGGGTCCGTCGGCCCGGCTACGCCGCCGATGACGCGCGGCAGGGTCTCGATGTCGTTGCTTCGGGAGTCTTTCAGAGAGCAGATGGCGGCGCTGGCCGAAGCGGGCGTCGATCTGATCATCCTCGAGACGTTCGGCAATACGGATGAACTAACCGAAGCGATAAGCGCGGCCCGCGAAGCGGCGCCCGGCGTGCCCGTCGTAGCGCAGATGACGTTCATGGAAGATGGCCGCACGCTGGCGGGTGAGACGCCTGCAGAGGTCGCCGCCAAGGTCGAAGGGCTGGGACTCGCGGGCCTGGGCGCTAACTGCACGCACGGGCCCCAGGGGCTGCTGGAGATCCTCTCAGAGCTGAGCAAGCACACGTCGTTGCCGCTGGCCGCGCAGCCGAACGCCGGCTCGCCTACCTTCGTGGACGGTCGCTTCCAGTACGCGACGGACCCCGCCTACCTGGCGCGCTACGCCACGCGCTACGTACAGGCGGGCGCCGCGTTGGTCGGCGGGTGCTGCGGCACGACGCCGGCACACGTGGAGGCGATAGCGGCGGCGGTCAAGGGGCTGCGCCCGGCCTCGCGCCGGCGCCCCGCTAGCAGCACGCCAGGCACGGACTCGAAGGAGCCGTCAGGCAGCAGCGTGCCCCCGAGCCGCATGATGCAGCGCCTCGCCGAAAAGCGCTTCGTCGTGGTCGGGGAGCTGGGCGCGCCTACCGGTGGCGCGGCTGACCAGGCGCTGACGGATGCCGCCGTGTTGCAGGAGGAAGGCGCAACGGCGGTGCTGATCGCGTCGCCGAACAGCCCACGTGCGCAGGTCAGCCCCACCAGCCTGGCGGTGCTGCTGCAGCAAAGGGTCGAAGGCCTGGAGGCGATCCTCACGGTAGCGACGTGGGAGAAGAGCGTCATGTCGCTGCAGGCCGACCTGCTGGGCGCCTACGCCTTCGGTGTGCGCCACGTGATCTGCCGCACGGGCACGCCGCCCCTGCTGGGCGACTACCCGAACATGGGCGGCTTCTGGGACGTCGATTCCGTGGAGTTGATCCAGCTGCTGCGTGGCCTCAACGAGGGGCACGACCGTCACGGCATCCCGCTGGCCCAGCCGACCGCGTTCGTTATCGGCGCTCGGATCAACCCGACCGCCGAGGACGTCGAGCGGGAGATCGCAGACGCACGGCGCAAGATCGAAGCAGGCGTCGATTTCCTGATTACGCCGCCAGTTTTCGACGTCGGCGCCCTGGAACGGCTGATGGACGCAGCCAGGGTACCGGCCGACTTGCCGGTGCTGCTGGGCGTAATGCCGCTGCGGGACTTCAACCACGCGGAGTACCTGCAGCACGAGGTGCCCGGCGTGGTGCTGCCGGAGCAGATCATGGAGCGCGTGTGGAAAGCGCGAGAAGACGCGCCGGCGATCGGCAGGGAGATAGCGCGGGAGCTGATCGACGAGGCGCGCAAAGGCGGGCGTCTACGCGGCGTCGTGATCTCGTCGTCGAACAACGATGTCGATGAGATGACAGGGCTGGTGCGGGAGGCGTCGTCATAGCGGTGCGGCGGACGGCTGGGGAGAGCGCCATCGGGCGCAAGGC
>CAZNHI010000310.1:0-3744 GCA_964572535.1 uncultured Dehalococcoidia bacterium | reverse complement strand
GAGCGCCAGGTCTTCGGCGGTGTGCAGAGGGTGGTGCAGGGGCAGGCGCGAGACCGCGGCGCCGATACGGATGCGCTTGGTCCGCGCTGCCAGCGCCGCAGCCGTCACCTGCAGCGAGCCGACGATGCCGTACTCGCGGGCGTTGTGCTCCGCCAACCAGGCCTCGTCGAAGCCCAGCTCCTCCAGCCAGCAGGCCTGCTCCAGCTCCTGGTTGATCACGTCGGAGTCGGTCAGCCAGGGAGGCAGGGAGTAGAGGTGGAAGGCGCCGAAGTTCATCGCCGGGCCTCAGTGCAGCGTGGCATGCAGGACCTGGCCTCCGGCTTCGACGGGCTTGCCCGAGATCAGGATGAAGGCGATAAGGCAGGGCACAGTGCCGCGATTCTTCCAGTTGTGGATGGTGCCGCGCTGGACGAGCACGTCGCCGGCCTTGAGGTGGACGGACTCGCCGTCGTCCAGCTCCATGTCGATCTCGCCGGACATCACGACCGCGTAGTCGACGGAGTCGGTACGGTGGTTCATGTCGGGGTTGCCCGGCCCGAAAGAGACGACGCGGAACACGGTGCCGCCGCTCTGGGTGATGCCGACCTCGCGCGTGCCGCCGTCGTCTGAGCCGTCGTTGCTGACCGGGAAGCCCTCGGTGGTCCAGACGACGGTGGTTTCGTTGACCGTGTTGACGCCCCGCGGCGGCCTATTCTTCGAGATGTCGTCGATCAGGACGGTCGCTTTGCCGTCGGACTTGTGGCCGGTCACTACGCGTCTTACCTGGAGTGCCATTGTTGTCCTTTCCTCTGAGCCAGTTGGTTTCTAACCTCGGTGGTTCAGCAGACGGGCAGACGAGCAAACGGGCAGATACCCGAATCTGCACTCTGCCAGTCTGTCATGTCTGCCCGCTCATACCGCCGAAAGGCCGACGGGTATGCCGATTTCGCGATCGCGGGCCCATTCGTAGGCCCAGTAGGTTACGGCGACGGCCCAGATGTTGATGCGTCCGACGTCGAAGACGACGACCTGGTCGTCGCTCTCGCGAGCCTTGACCTCGCCGAGAATGACATCCCCCAGCTCGCCGAGGATATCGGAGCGCTTGAGGCGGCCGTCGCGGATGGCAGAGCCGAAGGGCTCGCGGCCGGTGCTAGGGTCCTCGGTCGAGGACCAGGTGGGGACGACGATGCGTTGGTTCATGACTTCGTCCGGCAGCTGGTTGCCGCCGATCTGCATGACCAACGCGCCGGGCTTGATCCACTCCCAGTCGAGCACCGGTGTGCGCGTATTGGTTGAGGAGTCGACGATGTCGGCGTCACGCACCGCCGCCTCCGCGGAGTCGACCGCGCGAACGTCGATGCCCAGGAAGGCGCTCATCTCCTGCGCGAAGGCTTCGCGGTGCTCTTGCGTGGGGCTGTAGACGCGCGCTTCGCGGACGGACGGCACGGCGCGCTGGATGGCGTGCAGCTGGCGCCGCGCCTGCTTGCTGGAGCCGATGATCGCTGCGCTGCGGGCGTTTTTCGGAGCCAGGTAGCGTGCCGCGACGCCGGCGGAGGCGCCGACGCGCAGCGGCGAAAGCCCTTCGTAGGGCACGATGCCGAGGAACTGGCGCGTCTCGCCGTCGAGGAGGACCACGTAGCGGGAGTTCGGGCGCGGCTGGCCAGGCGTGGCGCCGAAGACCTGGAAGCCGGTGACCAGGGTGTCATCCGTGGCGAAGTGGATCTGAAGGAAGTTGGAGGGCTCCGTCTGGGTGCGGTCAGTCATGTCGTAGGAGCGGACGCGGCCGGCGTATTCGGCCAGGGTGGCCTTCTCCACCGCCGCTATGGCGCCATCCATCGCGGCTGGGTCGGTGAGCAGGGGACGAATGTCGTCCTCGGAGATGACGATCGGGTGCGTGGGCATGGGATCACCTCTCTGCAGGTGACGGGGGGCTGTGCGCGATCATTCGCCGCGATCAGGCAAGCCGTCAAGTCCGAGCAGTTTCCGGCTCGCCCGAAAGCGCCCTGCATGAGCTTGTTGGTCAAGGCCGGTTAGAGATAGAATTTGGCCGCCCCCGCATTCATGTGTGACCGGTTTTTGCGGCTCAGACCGCGTATCAGTGCGACTGGAGAGTTGATATGAACAAGCGACTGCAAGCAGCCGACGCCTACGTGCTGGCGATGAGGACGGGCGAGTTCCCGGCCGTCGCCGAGGCAGGCAAGCACCTGGCCAAAGATGTGAAGCTGACCGGCGCCACGGTCTGGGGCCGACAAGGCGCCAGCGTGGATGGCCACGACGAGGTGCTGTACCGGATTACGGGTGTCTGGCCGAACACGCCTGTCCTCGTGCGCGGTTACTGGTCCGAGGCCAAGGAAGACGGCGACAAGGTGAAGGTGAGCGCCACGTTTCCGGGCATGGGCGCGGCGCCGGCGGCGTTGAACCTGACCTTCCACTACAACGGCAGCAACGAAATTAGCCAGGTTGACCAGGAGATCATCCCGCAGCCGCGACCGGAGGCGACGGACTACATCCCGGACAATGCCCGCGGCACGATCAACGGCGCGCTGGCCAACAACACGCCGATGTGCATTTCCTACGTAGACGAGAACGGCATGCCCAGCATGTCGATGCGCGGTAGCGTGCAGGTTCACAGCGCGACGCAGCTTTCGATCTGGGTGCGCAACAAGGAAGGCGGGATGGCCAAGGCGATAGCCAAGAACCCCAACATCGCTCTGCTGTACCGTGACAACGCGACACGCTCGACGCTGATCGTGCAGGGCCGCGGCCACATCGAGACGGATTCTGAGACTGTCGAGAAGGTCTGGAACTCGATCCAGGACGTGGAGCAGAAGCACGAGACGCGGGAGCCGGGCTGCGCGTTGATCATCGACGTGGTGAAGATGCAGGGCGGTACGCCCAGGGGCGGCGTGCGCGTCGAGCGTAGCTAGTCGCTGTACCCCGGGCTGAACCCCGGGGCATCGATTGAAAGTAAAGAGGCGCCCGTGATTTCACGGGCGCCTCTTTCTTTGCGAAACGGACTAGAGCAGGCGATAGCCGGGCAGGTTGGTCCAGGCGCTCATCTCGTGCGGTTGGGTGACGCGCTCGGCCGGGGTGAGGTACTCCGGCCCAAGCTGGTCGATGCTGGTGACGCCGAGCAGGCCCATGGCGGAGATGATCTCGTTCTCGAGAATCTCCAGCACCCGCACGACACCGTCCTTGCCGGCCGCCGCCAGGCCCCAGCCCTGCAGCCGCCCGATCGAGACGGCGCTGGCGCCCATGGCGATCGCCTTGAGGATGTCGGAACCGCGCTGGACGCCGCCGTCCATGATCACGGTGGCGCGCCCCTGCACGGCGTCGATGACCTCTCGGAGGACGTCGAGAGAGCCCATCGCGGTGTCGAGCTGGCGGCCACCGTGGTTACTGACCCAGATCACGTCAACGCCGTGCTGGACTGCGATTTCGGCGTCCTCGGCGGACTGCACGCCCTTGAGCAGGAAAGGCATGTTGGTCAGGCCGCGAATCCACTCCATCTTCTCCCAGGTCAGAGACGCCTGATATTTCGCGTCCCAGGCCGTGCGACGGGAGGGTCGCGTCCAGCGCGTCAGCATCGGCCGCTCGCGCCAGCTCTCCACCGCGAGGTCGACGGTGAGTGCGAGGCCGCCGTAGCCAACTTTGGCGGCGCGCGTGACGATGTCCTCTACCCAGGCGTCGTCGCCGCGGACGTAGAGCTGGAAGATCTTGGGGGCGTTGCTGGCTGCCATGATTTCTTCGAGGCCGGGCTGCGTG
>CAZNHI010000309.1:0-3771 GCA_964572535.1 uncultured Dehalococcoidia bacterium | reverse complement strand
GAGGGCTGCCCCCGCCGCCAGGAACGCCGCCGTCTCCATATCGACGAGCACGGCATCGCGAGAGCGGTACTTCAGCACCTCGGGCGCCGTCTCTCTATACGGCGCGTCCGTGGACCAAACGCGGCCGGCAGAGAAGCCGATGTCGCGGTTCGCCAGCGTGGCCGCCAGACGCCCCGAAAGCTCGTCCGCCACCTCGACCTCCGTCGCGCCCGGCACGTAGTGCTTCGACGTCCCGTCCTCGCACACGGCGTCCGAGACCAGGACGATGGTGCCACTCGGCACCTCCGCGTAGAGACTGGCTGCGAGGTCCACCGCCACTATTTGCTGCACGCCAATCGCCGCTAGCTCTTCTAATACAACCGCCGTCGGAGGCCCGCCGACCCCGAAGTTGCCGGCGATGCCCAGCCTGCCGCCGCGCGCGCCGAGCACGTACAGGTCGCAGAACAGACCCTTCTGCTTCCTACCGCGCAGCCGGGGCGTCAGAGCCTTGAACAGCGAGGCCTGGTGCGTCAGGATGACGCCTCCGGGAGCCCGTATGCGGTCCATGCGCCCGGTCACGCGACGCCAATCCAGCATCTTACGTGCCGTGAGCAACCCTGGCTGGAGAACCGGGAGCTTGTCCTGGGCCATGCAGCGATCTTAACGCCGTAGCGCCCTCCTTGCCTTGGCGAGGCCCCTTACGTGTGTGATAGGCTGTTCGAAAGCCCCACGCGTACCCCTCGCTGGTCTTCCCACATCTTCACAGTCGCGGGCAACGTGATGGGTTTCTAGTCCAGAGGAGTTCGCCAATGCGGGTCTTTGGCCGACTCTCCCTCAGCACCCGGCTTACCATCCTTGCCGTCGCGACTTTGTTTCCGCTGGCCATCCTCGTCGTCCTCAACAACTTCGACAACCGGCGCGAACGCAGGGACGCGGGCCTGGCAGAAGCCACGTCTGCCGCGACCGGCGCCGCCTCTGCCCTGCAGGGCTTCGCGCGCAACCTCGATAGCTTCCTCGACGCTGCCGCACTTGTGTTGGGTAGCAACGACCAGCCTCTGACCCAGGAAGCGACGGCTCCCTATCTGAAGAGCCTCTCCTCTCGCAACGAGAGCATCAACGCCCTGTTCATCACCGACCTTCAGGGCCGCATCCAGGCTTCCTCTGCGGACGGCAGCCGCCTGGGGCAGGACCTTAGCGAGCACTCCTACATCCAGTCCCTGCGCTCCGGCCTCGACAGCGTCTGGTCGGCCGGTGGCGCTGAGAGCACGGATGTCATCGCCACCTACGGCCGCACGATCTCTGGCCCGGACGGCAAACCCAAGGCCTACCTCGTCGCAGCCTTCGACCCGACTGAGCTGATCGAGACGCTGCTCAAAGACTTGCCGGCGGACGCCAACTTCGTGCTCATTGACCAGACGGGACAGCTGATCTTCTCCGCGCGTGACCCAGGGCTCGAGAACACGGACGTCTTCATCGCCGCCTCGCCGCTGGTCATGACAGCCCTCGACGGCCGCGTCCAGCGCATCGACTCGCAGTCGACGCCGTTCGACGCAGGCGCGCGCTTTGGTGCCCTCGCCCCGATCCAGACTATGGGCTGGGCCGTTGGCTACACGCGCTCGCAAGACATCCTCGATAACGGCCTGCGCCGCGATCTCTTGCGCGACCTGGGCGCCGTGGCCGCGATCATGCTGCTAACCGTCCTTGCCCTAACCATCGTCTCGCGCCAGATCACCCGCCCCCTGGCGATGCTGGCGCGAGCTGCCGCCGCCCTCGGTAGCGGACGTCGCATGGATGTCGGCCGTCGCACGTCTGACCCCGACATTGCCGAGCTGCAGCAGGCGTTCGCGCGCATGAGCGATTCGGTCGCGCGCAGAGAGCAGCAGCTCATGGAGCAGGCGCAGCTCCTCGGCAGCCTCGAAGAAGCCGCCGCATCGATCGCTTCGGACCTCGATTTCCAGCAGACGGTACGCGCGATTACCAACATCGGCTCACGCCTCACGGAGTCCACTCACGGCGCCTTCTTCTACCAGACCGCGCTGGATGAGCCGTATCGTCTCTTCACCGGCGGTGCCGACACGATCACTCTCTCCTCGGAGGGCGTCGGCGTCCTAATCTCCAGCATGCAGGCCGTCGGCAGCGGCGCGCTACGCATGGCAGACGCCACCCGGGCTCAATACACGGAGCGCATCGGCCGGCTGTTCAACGGCGAGGGCGAGGACACTGCCCGCGAGCCGGTCAAGAGCGTGCTTGCCGTGCCTGTCTACACCGGCCAGCGCCGACTGATTGGCGGCCTGATCTTCGGCCACATGGACGCTGCGTTCTTCACGGAGATGCACGAACGCCTCGCACTCGGCATCGCATCCTGGGCCGGTATCGCCCTGGACAACGCGCGCCTCTACGCTGAGTCCCAGGCCACGCAGGCGGAGCTGCGCGAAGCCGCGCGCGCCAAGGACGACTTCCTCGGCATCGTCTCCCACGAGCTGCGCACGCCGATTACCACGATCTACGGCGGCGCCCGTCTCCTGGGCGCCCGGCGCAATCAGCTGACGTCGGAGAACGCCGACGAGCTGATCTCAGACATCGAGCAGGAGTCTGAGCGCCTCTACCGGTTGGTGCAGAATCTGCTCGTCCTCGCCCGCACCGAAACTCGCGCCGAGGTGGAGAAAGAACCGGTCTCGCTGCCGCAGCTGATCCAGAAGCTCATGGCGACCTTCGCGCGCAGACGCCCGAACCGCACCGTTGAGGTGCACATGCAGCCCGACGCGAAGATCGCCTGGGCAGAGGACTCCTACCTGGACCAGATCCTGCTCAACCTCGTGACCAACGCGGACAAGTACAGCCCGCCCGATCAGACCATTGAGGTCGAAGTCAGCATCGAGGGCGAAGAGCAGGTATTTCGGGTGCTCGACCGCGGCCCCGGCGTCTCCGAGCACGAAATCGACCGCATTTTCGAGAGCTTCTTCCGCTCCAGCAAGACAGCTGCCAGCGCCCGTGGCACCGGCGTCGGGCTCGCGGTGTGCCGCCGTCTTGTAGAGGCGCAGGGCGGGCGTATCTGGGCCAACCTCAGGCCTGGTGGCGGCCTGGAGGTTGGCTTCGCGCTGCCGGCGCTGATCGACGTAGAGGTACCGGTCTAGCCCTCAGGCCCGCGGCGGTGCGGGTAGATCGGAGCCAGCGTCCGCTCTTCTTCGACCAGCGTTATCTCGTCGATCTCATTCAGGTCTGCCTCGCTGAACTTCACGTCTAGCGCTTTGACGTTGGCCTTGATGTGCTCCGGGCGGTCCGCCCCCGCGATCACGGTGGCCATCATCGGCCGCGTGAGCAACCAGGCGACCGACATCTGGGGCAGCGTCCAACCATGGTCTTCTGCGAAGCGCTTGAGCTCCTCCTGCACTGTCCAGTTGCGGCTGCTATTCCACGCCTTGAACGAGGGCCTGATCGCGCCTCGTGAACCCGCCTCCGGCGCCACGTCACGCTGGTAGATGCCCCCCAGCAGGCCGCCGGCCAGCGGGAAGTATGGAATCATGCCAAGGCCGTACTTGAGGCACAGCGGCTCCATACGCTTCTCGATGTCGCGGTAGAGCAGATTGTAGAAGTCCTGGCAGGACACGAACTCGGTGAGGTTGTGCATCCGCGCCAGCCACTGCGCCTCAGCAACCTCCCATTCGAAGAAGTTGGAACAGCCGATGTAGCGCACTTTGCCCTGGCGCACCAGGTCATTCAGCGCCTGCATCGTCTCGGCGATCGGTGTGCTGCGGTCCGGCGTGTGGACCTGATAGACGTCGATGTAGTCGG
>CAZNHI010000308.1:0-3772 GCA_964572535.1 uncultured Dehalococcoidia bacterium | reverse complement strand
TGGTCGATCCCCGAACGCGCGGAAGCCGCGGCGCGCGCCGGGTTCGCCGGCATCGGCCTGCGCAACGACGACTACACCATCGCCCGCGATTCCGGACTCTCTGACGCTGCCATCGCTGCCTCCATTCGCGACAACCGCCTGGTCCTGGATGAAATCGAGTTCGTCACCGGCTGGTCCTCGGACGACCCCGCGCAGCAAGAACGCGGCCGTAGCGTCGAGCAGGACCTCTACGCGCTCGCAGACGCTGCCGGCGTGCGACAGCTCAACGCCGGTTCCATCGAGCCCTTGGGCTCGCTGCCGCCGGTCGAAGCCGTCGCGCAGCGCTTCGCAGCCCTCTGCGAGCGCGCCGAGGCCCACGGCTTGCAGGTTGCGCTGGAGTTCATGCCCTGGACGGCTATTCCCGGCGCCGCGCTGGCCTGGGAGATCGTCAGGCTGGCCGGCGCGCCCAATGGCGGCGTCCTCGTTGACACCTGGCACTACTTCCGCGGCGCCGCCGACTCCTCGCAGCTGCGCGCCATTCCCACCGACCGCATCTTCGGCGTGCAGATTAACGACGCAGACCGCGAAGGCGTAGGCACGTTGCGTGATGACTCCGTGCACCGCCGCCGCCTGCCCGGCGAAGGGAGCTTTGACCTGCGAAGCTTCGTCAGGCTGATGGACGAACTCGGCGTCGCGGCGCCTTACGCGATTGAGGTGATTTCAGACGAGCAGGCTGCGCTGCCTCTGGCTGAGGCGGCCCGCCGCGCCTTCGAGACCACGACGGCGGTCCTCAATCGCGCCCGAAGTTAGGCTGCAGGGCTACTAGCAACCCTTACCCGCCGGTGTAAAATATGCGGTGCTATGGCAGAGAAGCTAATCGTCTACACCACCCCCAACTGCAGCGCCTGCGACCGAGCCCTCGCGGACCTCACGGCCGACGGAGTCGAATTCGAAGAGCGCAACGTCATGAAGAGCAAGCAGTTCTACGACGAAGCCCTGAAGTACGCCATCACCGTCCCGATCATCCTGCGCGACGGCAAGGTGGAGTACGGCTGGAAGGGCAATATCGGCTGCGCGATCGCGTAGGCAACGTGCGACCCTTTAGCGGGGCCTGAAGGTGTTCCCCAGGTTCCAGGCAGGGCAGTATCGGCTGCGCGCTTGCATAGGAGGCCGCACGAGACTTCGCTTGCGCCCTCACCTTGCGCCGCGGCTACGACCAACGACCTGAAAGGAGCCTTATGGCTGTCAAAGAGCTGGGGCACATCGTCCTCTACGTCCGCAACATCGAGCGCTCCGCGCATTTCTATCGCGACATCCTCGGCTGGCACCCGATCAACGAGGCACGGCCGGGTATGCCCGCGATGGCCTTCTCCAGCGGCCGCACCCATCACGAACTGCTGCTGATCGAAGTTGGCGAGGACGCGCCGCTGCCACCTCGAGGCCGCCGCGCCGGTCTCTACCACTTCGGGCTCAAGGTCGGTGAGACGGACGAAGAGCTCAAGGACGTGCTGCGCTCCCTGCAGGAGAACGACGTCAACATCGTTGGCGCCTCCGACCACACGGTGACGCACAGCCTCTACATCCTCGACCCCGACGGCAACGAGATCGAGCTCTATATCGACGTGCAGCCGGCGGTCTGGAAGGAAGAGCCGGGCGCCGTCCTCACGCCGCCGAAGCCCCTGCGTCTTTAGCGCCCCGGCAACGATCTTCCAGGTGGCGTCCCGCGGTTCCGCAGAGGTGTCCGGTTGGCGGTAGCGGCGCGTCCAGAGGCGTCGTGTTCGAACTTTGTCGTCAACCAGCACCCACCAGGCGGCTAAGGCCAGGGAGTGTGGTCGGGGCGGCGCTCCGGCCGGCGTTCCGCCTTAGCAGACGTTACCAGCCCCCACAGAGCCACGGAGAACACGGAGAGCGAGATCACGATCGAGCGGTAAACGTGGAAGCCGCCTTCGCCGTGCAGCAGGCGTGACGAGTCGCCCAGTACGGGGATCTCGGTCACCAAGCGTCCAGTCACCTGGGATGCCAGGATCGGGTGGTCGGGCACCGGCACGTTGTCGCCCTGGGTAACCAGCATCAACTGGCCGGACGGGTCCATGTAACGCTGGATGACGCGGTGCATGAAGTTGCGGCCGCGCTCTTCGAACACCACCACATCGCCGACGCCCGCGTGCGCGCCGTCGATTTGCTTCAGCAGGACTACGTCGCCGTTCTTCTGGTGCGGCTCCATGCTCGTGCCCTGGGTATGCGCCAGGCTGATGCCTACCACAGGTGTGAGGTCGAAGATGCCGCCGCTCACCACGATTGCGATTGCCGCCGCGCTGCTGCAGATCAGCGCGCGCCGGATCGCCAGCAGCAGCCAGTGCAGGTTGGCGGCGAAAGCGGGAAAACTAAGTCGGAGGCCGGCGTATCTCAAGGCATCCTTGCCTTCCAGTGAAGAGCCTACGGCTCCTCATCGGGGTATAACACTGCGGGGCTTCGTTAAAGGCTCAAACGCTAGGTGTCCCCGAAACGTTGCAGCCGCTCGCCTCCCGAACCAAAAGGCTGAGAGCATTTTGTAATTTAGCAACAAAAGCGCATTTTAAGTTGCTATTTATTGACAAATCCACGACTTCCGGCCTATCGTTGAGACGTGGAAAGCACCCGAGACCAGATTCTACGCCACATCCGCGGCCATCGAGAGGTCAGCGTCGCACAGCTCGCCGAATCGCTTGCGTTGAGCGCGCAGGCGGTACGCCGTCACCTGGACGGACTGCGCGCCGACGGCCTGATCGACGTACGTCAGGAGCGCCACGGCGTCGGCCGCCCCGCTCTGCTGTTTTTCGCCACAGAACGCGGTGAAGAGTTGGGCGGGCGCACCTATCTGCAACTGCTGTCACGCATGTTCCGCCACCTGGAGAAGCTGGACGCGGGACAAGTCAGTGGCGCCACCGGCCAACAGGTCGTGGACCAGGTCTTCTCCGGCATCGCCGAGGAGGTTGCGGCCGACCACAAGGCCGAGGTTCGCGGCCAGACGCTGGATCAGCGCGTCGAAGAAGTGTCTCGTGCACTGCACCGCGAAGGCATCGTCGATGGCTGGAGCAAGGACGGGGACTCCTTTCACCTGGTCAACGGCGAGTGCCCGTATCTCCGTCTCGCCGAGATGAGCGACGCCGCCTGCAGCGCCGACCGCCACAGCATCGAGCTGCTGGTGCGCGCAGACGTCGAGCAGACCAAACGCATCGTGGACGGCGCGCCCATCTGCGAGTACATCGTAAGGGCGCAGCCAGTTAGTCTGGAATCAGACCAAAAATCGTAATTGCGGGTCTTCGGATTCGTTATCAACACGGCAGGTTTGGGGCCTGCTGCTTACGGGAGCAAGGATGACAAACGCGGCATTACTGCAGATCGATGACCTCAAGGTCGCGGTCGAGGGCAAGCAAATCGTCAACGGCCTGACGCTCAGCGTCCCGGCCGGCGAAGTGCACGCCATCATGGGGCCCAACGGTTCGGGCAAGAGCACCTTGGCCAACACGTTGATGGGCCACCCGCGTTACCAGGTCACGGCCGGGCACGTCCTGCTCAAGGGCGAGGACATCACCAACCTGGCCCCGGACGAGCGCGCCAAGCGCGGCATGTTCCTGGCCATGCAGTACCCCACCTCGATACCCGGTGTGACCATGGTCAACTTCCTGCGCGCCTCCATGAAGGCGGTGCAGGGCACGGACATGCCGGTGCGCGAGTTCCGCGAGCGTCTCCAGGAAGCCCTGGCCGTGCTCAAGATGGACGAGTCCTTCGCGCGGCGCTACGTCAACGAAGG
>CAZNHI010000307.1:0-3815 GCA_964572535.1 uncultured Dehalococcoidia bacterium | reverse complement strand
GCGAAGGCGTTCGAGGCGTCGCGGCCTGCGGGGTAGCCGTCGCGGGCGACCAGGAGATAGTGGCTGGAGTCCCAGGTGGTCAGCCGCGTGAGGAAGCCGTACTGGGATGGCTCATGGTAGTGGTGGTTTGCTTCGTAGACGCCGGTGGCGAGATCGAGGCTGTTGTAGCCCAGCCAGACGACCGCGAACACCAGCACCTTCGCCAGCAGGATCAGCAGCAGCGCGCGCACGCCGGCCGAGATGCGCGCATGAGCGCCCAGCGTCGCCTGCGCGTCGAGGTTTTGAGCGTGCGGGAGGACAGCCTGGCTCACGTATGAGTTATCGGGCAGGGGCGGGTGGATGAGTAGAAGGAGAGCTAGCAGCTGTCAGCGGTCAGCCTTTGTTGGGCTGAGGCGCTGCGCATCGCTGTCGCGCTGCTCCGCTCAAGTTTGTAGAAGAAGAGGTGGGTGGGGGACACCCCCACCCACCCTGCGCATGGGCTGTCGCCCCTACGAACCCCGCTGGGAAGGGCCACTCGTAGGCCTAAAGGACTGCAGCTACGTTCTTTTGGGGTTACTCGGTGAGGCGGCGGTAGAGGGTGGGCAGACGGGAGGGGAGCAGCTCGATGTCGCCGAGGACTTCGTAGGCGATGTCGCCGCACATCTGGCCGAGGTAGTCGTGGCCTTCCTTGTCGACGGTGAGGGCGAAGGGGACGATGCCCTTGTGCTTCGCCTCGACGAGGGCCTTGTGGGTGTCGTGGATGGCGTATTCCTTCTCGGTACGGTCGCGGCCGTAGCCGTGGTCCTGGGGGCGGCCGTCGGAGACGAGGAAGAGGATCTTGGCCTTGGCGTCGGTCTGCTCCAGCTTCCAGGTTGTGTGACGAATCGCCGGGCCCATGCGGGTGGACCGGATGGGCGTGACGCGGTCGATGCGGCGCTTGATGACCTCGTCGAAGGGCTCGTCCATGTCCTTGATCACGAAGTACTCGACGTTCTCGCGGCCGTAGCCGGAGAAGCCGAAGATGCCGTAGCGGTCGCGAATCGTCTCCAGGGCCTTGGTGAGGAGGACGAGGCTCTCCTTTTCGAGGTCGATGATGCGCTTCGGGGGCTCCATGAGCTGGGCGGTGCGGTTCTGGGCCAGCCACTGGTAGTAGCGCCGGGGGTCTGAGGTATCGGTGACGTTGCGGGGGCGGCGCTTGTCGATCTCCTCGTCGGTGGAGGCAGACATGTCGAGCAGGAAGGCGACCGCGACGTCGCGCTCGACCTTGTTGCGGCGCCAGTAGATCTTGGGGACATCGCCGTGGCCGGCGCGCTTCTGGCTGATGAACTCGATGGCGGCGTCGAGGTCTATGTCCTCGCCGTCTTCGAGCTTCTTGAGCTTGCGGAAGGTCTCGGGCCGGAGCAGCTCGAACTGGCGCTGGGTCTCGTTGACCAGCGAGGAGTGGTGGCGCAGGGTGTTCTCGTAGAAGTCCTCTTCGCCCTGCTCCAGGTAGCGTTCGCGGACGGCGCACCAGCGGGGCTTGTAGTCCGTGGCGCGGAAGTCCCACTCGTCGTAGTAGTAGGTCTTGACCTCGGGGGGTATTTCGGGGAGGTTGGGGTTCTCGAGGGTGGGCGCGTCGTCGGGCATGTCGCCGTCGGAGGGGGGCGCGCCTGCTTCCTTCTCCAGGTTCTCGATCATGGCGGCGAGCTGGGACATGTCGAACTCGTCCATGTCGACGTCGACCTCAACGCTCTTCTCCAGCAGCTCCTTGATCTCCTCGGGCGAGAGGTCTGAGAGGTCGCGCGAGTCTGCGTCCTTGTCCTGGGAGCGCATGCGCATGAGGAGCTGCACGAGCTCGGGCTTGAAGTCGCCGCGGAACTCGATGGGCTCCGGGCTCTCGTAGGGCACCTCGTCACCCTGGGGCAGGTCTTCGAGGGCCTGATCGGCGCTGTCTTTGGCCTGCTGCTCCAGCTCTTGCAGCTGCTCCTCGGTCATGGTCTCCCAATCGAGGTCTTGCAGCAGCTCCGGCGGGAGGTTGGGCACCTGCTCGGCGAGCTCGTAGAGGATGAGCGTGGCTTCGGCGGCGTCTTCGACGATGGCGTCCGGCCCCTGGATGCGGCGCAGGGTGAGGATGGCGCGCGCGAGCAACGACTCCAGCGGCCGGGGCCACTCCATGGTCGATTCGCTGTCGAGGCTGGCGCGGATGAGGTTTTCGACGAAGCCCTGGCGCAGGGGTAGGGTGCGCACCTCCGGGCGGCGCTGCAGCTCGCGTTCCTGGACCTGCTGGCTGGCGCGACGGATACCGGAGTACTCGAACTGGATACGGCGGTCGATGCGGTGATCTTCGACGAGGGCGAAGAGGTCGGAGGCCAGCTGACGCTCGCTGAAGAGGTCGAAGAAGCGCTCCATGTCGGTGAGCCACTTGCGCTTGGTGACGAGGCCCTCGGCGCGGCGCTCACGTTCGCGCTGCTGGCGGCGGCGGGGCAGGACGGAGCCGGCGCGGCGGAAGTTGAAGAGGAAGCTCTCGAACTCTATGTGGGCGGTCTGGTGGGTGGCGTAGACCTTGTAGATGGCGAAGTTTTCGGGCTTGGTGTCGTACTGCTCGATGAACTCCGGCAGGTAGACGGCGGTGCCTTCTGTGGACGGACCGCGCTCCTGCACCCAGCCGATGCCCTTGCCCTCCAGCGCCGAGAGCGGCTGGACGCTGATGTTGGCGCCGGTGAGGGCCTTGCCGTAGAGGCGTAGCAGCTCGTTGACGCGCGAGAGGTCTACGCGGGCGGAAAGGGTCTGGATCATCTGCTCGGCGCGTCCGGATTCGAGGCGGAAGTAGGCCTCGCCGCCCTCTACGCTGCCACGCAGGATCTCCGCGCCGGACTCGTGCCAGGCTTCGAGCTCGTGAGGACGCAGGCGTTCGGCGAGGGCGGGGGCGGACTTGAGGAAGGACATTGCGGCTACGGGCGAGACACCGACCAGGCGCTCTGCGAGCTCAATGAAGCGCTTGTGGCGGGCGGCATCGACTTCGCGCAGGGCGCTGGTACCCTCGGCGAAGAGGGAGTAGGACTGGCGGCCGATGCGCCGGGCGACGCGGGTCGAAAGCTCCAGGTAGGAGGCGCGCTGGGACTGGTCGACGCCGCGCAGCAGGTCGGGGCCACGCTGGAAGTAGAGGCTGGCTTCGGGCCAGGCGGAGTCTGAAATGGACGCGGCGAAGTCGAGGAAGGCTACGAGTTCGGCGTGATCCAGGGCTGCTACGGCGTGGGGCGCGGCGTCCAAGCAGGCGGCTGCGAGGTCGGCTGAGCGGTCAGAGATGCCCTCCAGGACGTGGGTGAGGCGGGACAGCTCTGAGAGGGAGAGGCCCTGGAGCAGGAGGGGGCTGTGGTCGAAGAACTCGCTGGCCAGGGAGATCGACTTCCAGGTGGCCTTGTAGAGGCGCTGGCCGAGCGCAGCCCAATCGCCGACCTGGACGCCGGCGAGCACGGGCAGGACCTGCGGGCTGGCGCGGAAGTAGGCTCCGGCGATGGCGGGCGCGGCTTCGGTGAGCTCACGGCCGGCGCGCGTCCACTGGCGGTAGCCTGCCTCGTCGAGACGGGTGAGGAGGGCGGGCGCGGCGCGCAGGTAGTCGGCCAGGGCTTCCCAGGAGCGCAGGGCGTGCGCGGCGAGCGCCAGGGCTTCGTCGCCCCAGAGCTGGGTGCGCTCTGCCGGGAGATCGTCCGGGAGGGCGGCGTGGGCGGCGCGAAAGGCCTCCGCGAGGGCGGGTGCGTGCTGGGAGAGCTGGGTTTCGGCGTCCTGGAGATAGGCTTCGCTGAGGGGCATTCAGGGTCCGTTCTGTTGTCGGGGGCCGCGTTTGTATTGTATCTGGC
>CAZNHI010000306.1:0-3821 GCA_964572535.1 uncultured Dehalococcoidia bacterium | reverse complement strand
CGTCCAGGGTGCAGAAGTTGCCGCGCGCCGCGACATCGCTGGGCTGCAGGTCGACGTCGATGCCCAGGGCCTCGAGCACGCCGCGGCCGACCTCGTACTTCAGCGGGTCGTAGCCGAAGAGCGCGAGGTGGCCGGGACCGGAGCCGGGCGTGATGCCGTAGCCCACAGGGATAGTGAGGCCGCACTCGGAGTCCGCGGCGAGGCGGTTGAGGTTGGGGAGGTCGGCTTCTTCCAGCTCGCTGTGCCGCGTAACGGGGTCTGGCAGGCCGCCGAGGCCATCGACGACGCAGAGGAGGATCTTCGTGTCGCCAGGCGTGGCGAGTTCGCGCAGCAGCTCCGTGTCCATACGTCGATTCTAATCTATGTCTAGGCAGCGCGAGGCGAAGAGACGGACTCTGCAGGATGAATCCCGCAGCTACGCGGTTGGGGAGTCCAATGGGTGTGGCAGGCCGTCCCTACGGGCCTACGGCGCGATGGGGCTCGGGCAAGCCTGAAGGCATGCAGCTACGCCGGAGGTCCTCTACTTATCGAGGAGGGCGGCCACGCCGGGGAGGGTCTTGCCCTCGATGAACTCGAGGGAGGCGCCGCCGCCGGTGGAGACGTGGGTGTAGCGCTCGTGCAGGCCGGCCTGCTCCACCAGGGCAGCGGTCTCGCCGCCGCCGATTACGACGCGCGCGTCCAGCTCCGCCAGCTCCAGGGCCAGGGCGTGGGAGCCTTCGGCGAAGGCTGGGAACTCAGCGACGCCCAGGGGGCCGTTCCAGAAGATCGTTTTGCAGTCGGCGAGGGCGTCGTGGAAGGTGTTCAGGGAGTCCGGGCCGACGTCCATGATCCGCCAGCCGATCGGTATGGCGCTCACCGGTACGGTCTTGTACGCGGCATCGGCGGAGAACTTGTCGGCGACAACGACGTCAGTGGGCAGGAGCAGGGGCACGCCCTTGGCCTCGGCTTCGCGCATCAGGTCGCGGGCGGTGGCCACCATGTTCTCTTCGATCAGGGAGTCGCCGACTTCCATGCCGCGCGCCTTGATGAAGGTCGACGCCATGCCGCCGCCGAGCAGCAGACAATCGACGCGGGTCAGCAGGTTGCGCACGACGCCGAGCTTGGAGCTGATCTTGGCGCCGCCGAGGATTGCCGCCATGGGACGCTGCGGGTTGCCGAGGACGTTGCCCAGCTCCTCGATCTCCTTGAGCATGAGGAAGCCGGCCACGGCGGGTAGATAGGCGGCAACGCCGGTGGTCGAGGCGTGGGCGCGGTGGGCGGTGCCGAAGGCGTCGTTGACATAGACGTCGGCCAGGGACGCCAGCCGGCGCGCGAAACCGGGGTCGTTGGCCTCCTCCTCGGCGTGGAAGCGCAGGTTTTCGAGCAGAAGGACCTCGCCGGGCTGCAGCCCGCGCGCCGAGGCTTCGACCTCGACGCCAACGCAGTCGCTCGTGGTCTGCACGGACTGGCCGAGGAGCCGCGAGAGGCGTTCTGCGACCGACGTGAGGCGCATCGATTCCACGACTTTGCCGTCCGGGCGGCCGAGGTGGCTGCAGAGGATGACGGCTGCGCCGTGCTCCTGCAGGTAGCGCAGCGTGGGCAAAGCGGCGCGGATGCGGCTGTCGTCGGCGATGCCGCCGTTGCGGTCGAACGGCACGTTGAAGTCGACGCGTACGAGTGCGCGCTTGCCGGCAACGTCGATGTCGCGGACGGATTGCTTCAGGGCGGGCCTCCGAGGGTAATCGTAACGCCTTGGGAGGTTTGGATCAGGCGTTGCGCAGATTGAGCGCTGCTGCCTTCTGCAGAGCACCCTCCAGCGTGGCGCCGGCCTGAGACGCCAGCTCTTCGGCAATGGCGCCAAGCCGCTCCGCCGTGGCGTCATCGACCGCGCAGCAGACGGCTGCGAAGGAGGCTGCCGCCGGGTAGAGTGCGCGGGCGGCCTTCGCCACGCCTTCGCGGCCACTGGGCGCCCAGGCGTGCAGAGATTCGCTGAAGCGCCGTGCCGTGGCGGAGAAGAGGCCGACCAGGCGCAGACGCTGCGAAGGCGAAAGGCCCAGGTCGTCGAGCAAGACGCGCTGGGCCGCGGCGTAGAAGCCGTCGCCGGAGTTGAGGGCACGCGGCATGCCCCAGGTCGCGACGAGGTCGCTCGGCGGCACTGCTTCGAGGTCTATGAAGACGCGCGCCATCTCCTCCAGCAGACCGAGCGCGGTCGCGGCCGGCATCGTCTTCTCCTCCGAGCCGGTTATCAGCTGGTCGAGGCCCAGGCAGAAGACCGCGGGGCCGTAGAGGCTGGTATCGACTTCGGTGTTACGCAGCTGATCGCGCATGAGGGCCGCGTAACCAGCGTCAACGCCATCGACGGCGCGAGCGAGCGCCTGGACGACGGAGGCGCGCAGCTCAGACGTGGAGACGCCGGGCATGGCAGTCATTCGATCTTCGCGATGCGGGCGCTGTGGCGCCCGCCCTCGAACTCGGTGCTGAGGAAAACGCGCACGAGGTCCTTGGCCGCCTCCTGGGAGACGACGCGCTGGCCCAGGGCGACAACGTTGGCATCGTTGTGCTGGCGGGCGAGACGGGCCGTGGTCACGTCCCAGCACAGGGCGCAGCGGATGCCGCGCACCTTGTTGGCGACGATCGCCTCGCCGTTGCCGGAGCCGCCGAGCACGACGCCGCGATCGTACTCGCCGCGGGCGACAGCTTGAGCGACCGGACGGATGAAGTCCGGGTAGTCGACCGGGTCCTCAGAGCCGGTGCCGAAGTCTGTTACCTCGTGTCCCATTTCCTCGATCACCTGTATGAGCAGCGTTTTGAACTGGAAACCCGCGTGGTCCGAACCGATGGCTACGCGCAAGCGGCGTCGTCCCTTCTAGTCCTCTAGCGCGGCCGCAATGCGATCGGCGGCGATGGCGCCCTGACGCAGGATGACCGGCTCCTCGCCCGTGCAATCGACGATGGTGGAGGCAACGCCGTGGTCGCAGGGACCGGCGTCAAGGATGAAGTCGATGCGTCCGGCGAGCTGACGGCGCACTTCGTCCGCTGAGACCGGGTCTGGCCCACCGCTGAGGTTGGCGCTGGTGCCGGTGACAGGCGAGTTGAGCGACTCGACAACGGCGCGCGCGACCGCATTGTCTGGGACCCGCAGGCCCAGGGTATCGCTGCCAGCAAGCGCTGCGGAATCGTAGTCTTTACGCTTCGATGCGACGATGGTCAGTCCTCCGGGCCAGAATCGATTCGCGAGGCGGCGGGCGGACTCGTTGAGGACGGCGATGCCCTCTGCCATCGGGACGCCGGAGACGAAGAGGGGCAGCGGACGGTTCTGCTCGCGGCCCTTGATCGCGAAGACGCGGCGCACGGCAGAGGCGTCGTCCGCGGCGGCGCTGAGCGCGTACAATGTGTCCGTAGGCATTGCGATTACGCCACCATTTTTCAGTACGGCCACGGCCTTTGCGACCTGGTCGAGCGCGGCAGAAGTTGTCATCAAAGAGTCGCCTCGTCAGCCGCCGTATAGTAGCATGGTGACACCGTTGTTCTTCGAGGTAAGAGCTTAAGCATTTGAGCGAGAGCGGCTCCGGTGAAAGCATTTCCAGAGACCCCGGCGAGGACACCTGGCAGGCTGCGGCTGTGGCGCGCAAAGCGGCAGATCGAAGCCGGGTCAAAGAGTCGGTCGTCATCCTTGATTTCGGGTCGCAGTACAGCCTGCTGATCGCGCGCCGGGTGCGCGAATGCGGCGTCTACTGCGAACTGCTGCCCCACGATGCGCCCCTCGACAAGGTGGCGGAGCTCAACCCCAGGGGCTTCATCCTCTCCGGCGGGCCGGCCGGCGTCTACGAAGAAGGCGCACC
>CAZNHI010000305.1:0-3844 GCA_964572535.1 uncultured Dehalococcoidia bacterium | reverse complement strand
GTGCGCGGCCGCGTGCTCCTGGTCGGCGACGCGGCGGGCCTCGTCGACCCCATGTCGGGGGAGGGCATCTACGCTGCCTTCGTCTCCGGGCACCTGGCGGCGGCGCGACTGCTGCGCTTCCTGGACGGCGCCGGCGCCGACCTCTTCCCCTACGAGGCGGCGATCGAGCGGGAGATCATGTCCGACATACGAGCCGCCAAGGTGCTGCGCGACGCCTACGATTACACGCCCTGGCTGTGCTATTTCATGCTGCGCCGCAGCGAACGCTTCAGGCTGATGCTCTGCCAGCTAATGACCGGCGAGCACTCCTACGCCAGCTACCTGCGCAAGCTAGGCCCCCTGCGCCACGTGGTGAGTTTCTGGGCCGCCCGAGGGCGCAGAGCCAGGCGCGCCGCGACGCCGTAGACCTTTAGGCTGGATGTACAACAAGATGTGTTGTACACTCCTGTACACACAGAGGTGTACAACATGGTTACTGAACGTCTGGATGTACGACTGGACAGCGAACGCCGCCGCAAGCTGGAAGAGCTGGCCGAGCGCGAGCAGGCGTCTGTCTCTGAGACCGTCCGCAATCTGATCGATCGCGCGTACGAGGATCAACTGCGAGAGCGCCGGCAGGCTGCCGTCAGGCGAATTGCCAGTGCTGAGGTGGGAGAAGCGCTGGAGCCGGACGAGCTGAACAGGCTGCTCAATGAGGCGCACAGTGCCGGCGATCTTTATTGATACGAACGTCCCCATCTACTCAGGTGGCGGCCCGCATCCTCTAAGGCAGCCCTGCACCGAGATTTTGAGTTTCATTGGTGACCGAGCTCAGGACTTCGTCACCAGCGCTGAAGTTTTGCAGGAACTGCTTCACGTCTACCTGTCACGCCGCCTCTGGCCGGCTGGCAGAGTCGTCTTCAACGGCTTCCTGGAGCTCATGTCGGGCCGCGTGGAGTCAGTGCTTGCCTCCGATGCAGAGGACGCGGCCGATTTGGCCGACCAGTACTCTGACCTCGACGCGCGCGACCTGATACACCTCGCCGTTATGAACCGGCTCGGCGTCACGCGTATCATCTCTACGGATACCGGCTTCGACCGCGTCGCGGCAATCGAGCGCCTCGATCCGCGGCGATTCTCTGAGTGGCGCGACCGCATCCCAGACTTGCCCTGATGCCGATTCACGCACGAACAGAGGGGCCGGTCTCGTGACCGGCCCCTCTGAAACTAATAACTGATTACTGAAGACTGATTACGCGGCCTACGCCTCTTCCTCGGCGGCGCCGCTCTCGACGGCTGCGAGGGCCGCGAGGTCCGGCTCCACGTTGAGGTCTGCCGCCTCTTCCGTCTCCTCGTCTTCTGCGTCGACATCGACGTCGTCCTCTGTCTCCAGCTCGAGCGCTTCAAAGTCTTCGCCTTCGTAGCCCTCTTCGCCTTCGAGGAGGTGCCGCGGCGCCCGCAGCTCCTCGACCGCACGCGGCGGCAGATTGATCGGCGCACGGGCCGGAATCAGCTTGCCGATGATCACGTTCTCCTTCAGGCCCATCAGGCGGTCTGTCTTACCGGAGATCGCGGCCTCGGTCAGCACCCGCGTCGTCTCCTGGAAAGAGGCGGCAGCAAGGAAGCTGCTGGTATTCAGCGACGCCTTGGTCACGCCCAGGAGCACCGGTACGGCCGTGGCCGGCTCGCCGCCCTCGGAGAAGACCTTCTTGTTCGCCTCTTCGTACTCGAAGCGGTCGATGTACTCGCCCGGTAGCATCGTTGTGTCGCCGGGCGAGTCGATGATCACCTTGCGCATCATCTGGCGCACGATGACCTCGATGTGCTTGTCGTTGATGTTCACGCCCTGGTTGCGGTAGACCTTCTGGACTTCCTCCACCAGGTAGAGCTGCACAGACTCCGGGCCCTGGATGCGCAGGATGTCCTGCGGGTCCAGGGGACCGTCTGTCAGCTGCTGGCCGGCGTGAATGTACTCACCGGGCTCCACGCGCACGCGGGACGCGGCCGGGACGGCGTATTCGCGCTCCTCCCGCTCCTCGTACAGGATCGAGATTCGGTTTGACTTGTCGAGGGTCACGCGGCCGGGTAGCCTCGCGATCACCTGGGTCACGGGCGAATCAGCCTTTTTTGACTTCTTCTTGCCTTCCGCAACAACCGGCGCCGGCGACCGCGCCAGGATCGCCCCGGAATCGACCTGCTGGCCTTCGCTGACCAGCAGCTCAACGCCCTTGGGCAGGTCGTAGCGGTCGCTGTACAGCTCACTGGAGACGACGCGGATGCGGCGGACGTCGCTGTCGCGCGCCACCTCAACCACCCCGTCGATCTCGGAGATGATCGCTTTGTTCTTTGGCACGCGGGCCTCGAACAGCTCCGTAACGCGCGGCAGACCAGTGGTGATCTCACCGCCGGCCACGTAGACGCCTCCGGTGTGGAACGTACGCATTGTCAGCTGCGTCCCCGGCTCACCGATCGACTGCGCGGCAACGATGCCGACAGCCTCCCGCTGGCCGACCAGGAGCCCAGTCGCAGGGCTGATGCCGTAGCAGAGGGCGCAGATACCGCGCGTCAAAGCGCAGGTCAGAGCGGAGCGGACGTGGATCCGCTCGTGGCCGGCCGCGAGCAGCGCGTCAGCCTTCTCCGCCGTGATTTCCTCGTTGCGCTCCACGATTACCTCGCCCGTCTTCGGCTCGGCCATCGTGGAGGCAGCGAAGCGGCCGATGATCCGCTCACGCAGCGACTCCAGCACCGCCTTGTCGCGTGGCTCGGTGAGCCAGACGCCGGCCACGGTACCGCAGTCCTCCGAGAGCGTGATCACGTCCTGCGCGACGTCGATCAGGCGCCGCGTCAGGTAACCGGAGTCGGCTGTGCGCAGCGCCGTGTCGGCCAGACCCTTGCGGGCGCCGTGGGTGGAGATAAAGTACTCCAGCACCGAGAGGCCTTCACGGAAGTTCGACTTGATCGGCAGCTCGATGATCCGGCCGGAAGGGTCGGACATCAGGCCGCGCATACCGGCCATCTGGCGAATCTGGGCGATGTTACCCTTGGCGCCCGAGGTGGCCATGAGGAACACTGAGCCGTACTCCGGCAAGCGCCTCTGGATCACCGCCGTGACCTCTTCCGTCGCCGAGTTCCAGACGTCGACCGTGGCGTCGTAGCGCTCCTGGTCTGTGATCAGTCCCATCTGGTACTGCTCGTTGACTTCCTGGATGCGCTTTTCTGCCACGCCGACGATCACTTGCTTCTCTTCCGGGACCTTGATCTCACTCACAGACATCGTGACGCCGGACTTGGTGGCGTAGTGGAAGCCGATGTTCTTGATCTGGTCCACCACCTCAGACGTGCGGTCCATTCCGATGACCGTGTAGCACTGCTGGACGACAGACTTGAGCGTCTTGCTGTCCAACAGCTCGTTGACGAAGCCCAACTCCTCCGGCATCGTCTCGTTGAACAGGATGCGGCCGACGGTGGTTTCAATCATCTGGTTGTTGGTGCGTGCGTCGCGGACGCGGATCAGCGCCTGCAGCTCCACCACCTCCAGCTCGTAGGCCAGGATCGCCTCCTGGAAGCTGCCGTACGCGCCCTGGCCCAGGATGGGCGACTTGGGGTTGTACGCACCCTTGGCGCCCTGCCGAATCGCCGTCATGTAGTAGCAGCCAAGGACGATGTCCAGACGCGGCGCCACCATCGGGTCGCCGGAGGACGGGCTCAGCAGGTTCTTGGTGGAAAGCATGACCTGTCGCGCCTCTGCCACCGCCTCGCGGGACAGCGGCACGTGTACGGCCATCTGGTCGCCGTCGAAGTCGGCGTTGAAGGCCAGACAGACTAGCGGGTGGATCTGGATCGCGGAGCCCTCCACCAGCACCGG
>CAZNHI010000304.1:0-3849 GCA_964572535.1 uncultured Dehalococcoidia bacterium | reverse complement strand
CGTTGGCCGCGGCGCCGGCGTCGCGGCGCTCCTCCGGTGGCAGCTCGCCCAGACCGCGCAGCAGCAGTGTCACCGCGCCCTGACGCCCCAGGTAATCAATACGCCAGGCGTCCAGAGCCCCGGAGGATGCTGCGTCGCTTAGCTCCGAGAGTGCGCGACTACGAATGGCGTCGATATCGGCCAAGACTGCTCCATCCCGGGTATTCCGTAGGGTAAGGGCATTATCGGTTCGACACCTGCGTCGGTCAACGCCGCAGCACTGCCGGCGATGCTCTGCTAACGTCGTTTCAGATTCGAATTACGTTGACTTGAGCCGATTACGACGTGCCGCAAAGCTCGCGCGCTTTCCCACGCAAGGTCTACTTGAACAGGTCGGGGATCGCGCTTACCGGGATGATTTGTACCTGGTGCATCGCGCCATCGCTGAAGGCGAAGCCTCCGTCCGGCAGCGCCGCGACGCCGATCGGCCGCGAGGACGGCAGCGGCTGCCACGACCCGAGTTCCGTGCCCGTCGCGTCATAGAGGAACAGGCGTCCGCGCTCCGGCACAGACAAGACGATGCGCCCGTCCTTGAGCACCGCGATGTAGGGCTTGTCCTGGACGTCCAGGCTGGTCCACGGCACGTTGAACGAGCTGGGCGGCGAATTATCGGCGCCGAAGCGCAGCACGCGCCCGCTCCACGCGTCCGCCACCAGCAAGCCACCGCCCACGTCCAGCGCAACGCCTACCGGCTCCGCGTAAGCACCTGTGCCGGCAGCCGCGCCAAAGCGATCGATCGGCACGCCGTCCTTCGAGAAGTGCAGCAGGCGGTTATTGCCGGTGTCCGTGACCCACAGCGTACCGTCGGGCGCGATTGCAATATCGCGCGGCCCGAAGAAATCGAGCGGGCCGGGATCGGCGTTCCCGCGCGGCTGGCCCCAGGCTGCAACCAGCTTGAGGTCGCCGTCGAACTTCTGAATGCGGTGATGCCAGGTATCCGCGACGTAGACGTAGCCTTCGGCGTCAACCGCCACTGACCACGGCTCGTTGAAGCCTCCGGGCGCGGCGCCGGCGCTCCCAATCGAGTCGACGAACCTGCCCTGCGCATCGAACTTCTGGATGCGGTTGTTCAGGCTGTCGGCCACCCAGACGTTGCCCGCCGCATCGACAAAGACATCCCCGGGCTGGCGGAAGTCGCCACGAGTGTTGCTGGGGTCGCCGTTGGGTGAACCGAGGACGATGCGCCCATCGGCCAGGGTCACAGGCTCGCGCGGCGGCAACTGAGGCCCAGGGGCGGTATCGAACGCAGAGAGGCTGAGCGGGAAGAACGCGACCGCGTCGACCGACCCGGTGTGGTTGGCGGCCGGCCGGCGGTAGAGGAAAAAGTTGGCAAGCGATTGGAGTCGCGACGAGTCCGTGGCGATGTCCGCCGTCTCCTTGAAAGTTAGCCCTCCGTCGGTCCGGCAGGTGGCCTCGGGGTCGCGATAGCTTTCGCAGAACCACCAGCGGTGCTTATACGGCACGGCGTCGTACACACTGGCGTCGATGCTGGAGGCGTTGGCACGGTGAATCAGGAGCACGGCATTGGCGGGCGGCACGTAGTTATCGTCAACGTTGGCGTAACCGACCTCTTTGTAGTCGCGCAGGTACCAGGCCCAGGGCCAGGCGTAGCTGTCGGTGTTGTCGATGATGATCGGCAGGTTGGCGCCGAGGCCGCTGGCCTTCGCCAGCGCTGCGATGCGGTCCATGATCTTCGGGATGTCAGGCGAGGTCTGCGTATACACCAGCATCTCGACCGGCGTGTCCTTGTTTTCGAACGCCGCCGTCAGGGACGCGCGCACCGTGAGCGTCAACAGCACCGCGATCGCGATCACCAGCGTGCCGCGCCCGAAAGCGTGACTGCTGCGCAACAGGTGAGCAACGACGTAGCCCGCGAGCGCGATCGGCAGAATAGCGGCGGCCCAGACTGCGGCGTACTGCTCTACCACACCCACAGCAGAGAGCGCGGCCAGCAGCACCGCTGCCGCGGACCCAACCAGCACCGTGACGTGCAGCTCAACCGCTGCGAGAGCGTCCGGCAGGCCGGAAAAGAACGTCTTCGGCAGATCACGCGCGAGACCCGCCAGTAGCCAGGTACCCAGCCCGCCGGCAATCGCGACGCCGGCGATGCGTACCACGCCATCGCCCTCGACGAGCAGGACTACGGCAAGCGCGGTCGCGGAGGCAGCTCCAGCTGCCTCGCCCCAGCGCCGCCCGGTCAGCCCGAGCACGTCGATGGCGCGGGCCAGTGCAATCGCGCCGATCAACGCCATTGGCAGGATGATGTAGGCCTCCAGCCACGGCATCTTCTCGCCCGCCACCGAGAGGCCGATGAAGATGCCGGCCAGCCAGAACACCAGCCAGCGGCGGAAGGCGTCGCCCCGCACCGCCAGCCAGGCGACGCCCGCGAACGTCAGCAGCATGGGCAGGAACTCGTACAGCGGCGTCAGCAGCCCGTAGTAGTACGAAGGCTGGTTGCCCCGCCGCTCGTGGTGCTGGTCCAGCCAGTAGTCCAGCGAGCCCCACATGCCGGAGAAAAACCCGTCCAGGTTGGTGAAGAACGTGGTGTACAGCAGCACATACGGCACGAAGAAGCAGAGGGCTGCGATCGCGAAGACCTTGGGGCGCCAGAGCAAGCCCGCATAGCCGGACACGATGAGCAGCGCGATCACGGTCACACTGCGCAGCGTCTTCTCCTCCGGCGCGTCGTAGCCGTGGTTGGTCACGAAGGGCAACACCTGGATCGCGGCGGAGAACTGCGGCAGCGAGAACAGCCCCACCAGCACCAGCACGTCCCCCACGGGCGGCAGGCGGCCCCGCCCGAGCCGCATTGTCCCTGCCTCTGGTGCCGTGCCCTCGCGGTAGCGAGGCTCCGGCCAGACGTACCAGAACGCAGCGATTAGCCACGCCACCGGCGCGACGGCCAGCGTCCGCAAGATCACGAAAAGGTTGCTGACCTCCTCGCCCTCGCGCCGCTTGCCCAGCTCCACGGCAAGCATCAGGTTCAGGAAGATCAGGATGATCGCGACCAGGATGAACGTAACCTCCTTGGTCGCGAAGGCCAGCGCCAGCGCGGCGGCCAGGATGTACAGGTAGCGGTCCTTCTGCTCGTCGATGTAGCGCCAGATGCAGATGATCACCGCGAAGCTCCACACGCTCAGATACATCTCGTTGCGGTAGAAGCGGCTGAAGTAGAGCAGCGTCGGCGAGAAGCAGATCAGCAGGGCCGCGATCAGCACCGCGGGCATGCCGATCTGCTTGCGCAGCAGGAACGGCATCCCTACCAGCAGCGTCCCGAACAGCGCCGGCAGGAAGCGCGATGTCGCGTCGGCGTCACCGAACAGCAAGTAGACCAGCGCTCCCGCGTGGAACTGGAACGGCCCGTGCATCAACGGGTTGTGCTCGTAGCCCTGGCCGTCGTACAGCAGCCAGGTGTAGCGCGCGTGCAGGCTCTCGTCGTGGTGCAGCGCCATCGCCCCCAGGTCGTAAAAGCGGATCACGGCCGCCACCGCCATGATCGAGACGAGCGCCACGACCTCCTTGTGCGCCAGCAACCACTCGATCGCCGCCGCGAACAGGCTCGCGTCGAATACCCGGCGCCCCACTGTCACCTCAGCCACGAGAGGCCTCACTCATTGCCCTACCCTCGGGTCGAGGGGCGGCAGCCGGTAGATCGCGACGTCGCCGGAGTTGAACACGGACTGCAGCCCGGTCTCGAACTTGTCGATGCCGGCGATGGGATAGGCCTCCCGGTAGCCGCTGCCTACATAGACATAGGTCACACCGTATTTTCGCAGGATCGCCAGCGCTTCTTCCAGCGAGGTCGTGCTG
>CAZNHI010000303.1:0-3852 GCA_964572535.1 uncultured Dehalococcoidia bacterium | reverse complement strand
GGCGGCGAGCACGGCGGCCAGCGAGCGGCCGATGGCGATGCCGCCGGCGGCGACGACCGGCGTGGAGCCGGCGATCTCGAGGACCATGGAGAGGATGGGTAGCGTGTTGAGCTGGCCGCTGTGGCCGCCGGCCTCTTGCCCTGGGCAATAATGAACTCGGAGCCGGCTTCGAGGGCCCAGCGCGCGCCCTCCAGCGTCTGCACCTGGCAGGCAACGCTGATGCCGGCGGCGTGCGCCTGTTCAGCATAGGGACGCGGATCGCCGAACGACAGCATGATCAGCGGCACACGCTCTGCGATGCAGACGTCGAAGTTGGCCGCGACGCCCTCGATGAACGCGGTGATGAAACCGACGAGGAAGGGTTTGGTTGTGCGGGCGCGGACGGCGTGTATCTGGTCGCGCACCCAGTCGGGCCCGGCAGCGTTGACACCGCCGAAGCCGCCCAAGGCGCCCGCCTCCGTGACGGCGGCAGCGAGGTTGGCGCCGCTGTGGTTGGCCATCGCCGCGCCGACGATCGGGTAGCGCAGGCCGTACATCTCAGTCAGGCGCGTCTTGAGCATGGAGGAGATTATAGGGGCCGTGGGGGAGCGTGTAGCCCAGGCTACCTGGCGGGCGTTTCGGACGCAGCCGGAGTTAAGCCGAGGTAGAGGACGTCCGGATCGATGTCTGCGCCATTCGGCCAGACGATGGTGCCCAGCTCCCGATCCACCTTGAACTTCTTAAAAGCGTCGAGTTTCTGCAAAGGATCAAACATCGGGCCCTGCAGAAACGGCGCCAGGTCAATTTCGCGGTGCGAGTCGTCCGTGAAGGTAAACTCCACCACGAAGTCTTGGACGTACCTGGCGCGCTTAATACGAATCACTGCTACTCCAGGGGCGCAATGGGTCTGAGTGGCAAGCTGAGACGGGGCACGTCTGCGTCTAGATACCGTGGACGCTCTTGCGCTTGTTGCGCACGTAGTCGACGAGGATGTACTCGCCGAGGTGGTCGGGCGTCGTGTAGAAGACGCGGCCCTTGTTCATCTTCGCCATCTGGTTGACGAACTCTTTGAGGTAGTAGTTGCGGTCCAGCATGAAGGTGTTGATCGTGATCCGCTTCTGGGTGCAGCGCTTGACCTCTTTGAGCGTCTCGCGAATCGTGATCGGGCTGGGCGGGTAGGAGAAGAAGGAGCGCCCGTGCTCGATGTGCGCCGTAGGCTCGCCGTCTGAGATCATGATGATCTGGCGCGTACCGGTCTTGTGCTTGGCCAGCAGGTTCTGGGCCAACATCAGGGCGTGGTGCATGTTGGTGCCGAGCACGGACTCGTCCCAGCGCACGTAGGGCAACTGGTCCGCCTTTAGCTCCCGCGCGTACGCCGAGAAGCCGATGATGTAGAGCGAATCGCGCGCGAACTGCGTGCTAATCAGGTTCTGCAACGCCAACGCGACCTTCTTCGCCGCCTGGAAGCTGCCTCGCAGGGCCATCGACCAGGAGAGGTCGACCATCATCACAGTGGCCGTCTGGGTCAGCTGCTCGCTCTTCCAGACCTCGAAGTCACCCTTCTCCAGCTGCACGGGGACGGTGGCGCCGGCGCGACGCAGGGCATTCATAATCGTCTTCTCAAGGTGCAGGTGGAACGGATCGCCGAACTCGTAGGCCTTCGTGTCATCGCTGCGCTCGACGCCGAGGCCGGGGTCGACGACTTTGTGCTTGCCGGCCTGCTCCTTCTTGAGCTGGGCGTAGATCTCACCGAGGGCGGCCTGGCCGATCTTGCGCGTGCCGCGGGGCGTTAGCTCCCAGGTGTTTCCACGCTTGCGCATGTAGCCGGCCTGTTCCAGTATCTCCAGGAACTTCTTCAGCTCTTCCAGCGTCTCCTTGGCCTCTTCGCCCAGGAGCTCGCGCAGCTTCTCCATGTCGATGTCGTCGATATCGCCGCCGTACTGGGTGCGCTCCAGCTGGCGCTCCAGCTCGTCCATGTCCTGCATCTCGCCCATGAGACGCATGGCCTCTGTGAGGTCGATGTCTTCTTCGCCGCGGAAGGGGTACTGGTTGCGCAGATCGCGCTGCGGGTAGAGGAACTCCAGGTTGGCCGCCAGCTCTGACATCTCGTCGCGCAGCTCGGGGTCCGCGATCTTGTCTATGAGCAGGTCTTGCAACTGCTGGCGCATGTCGGTGGGCAGCGAGTCGAGCAGGTTCTGCATCTGGGCAACCTGCTGCTGCATCTGCTGGACCAGTTCTTCGAGGTTCTGAGGCGGGTTGGGGCCAAAGAGGTCGCCGTACTGCTGCATGAAGGAGTCGAAGTCGGGCTCGCCGCCCTGCATCTTGTCCTGCAGCATCTGGTTGAGGTCGCGCATCATCTGCTTCATGCGCTCCATGTCTTCGGGCGTCATGTTGGAGATTTGCTGCTGGAGATCTTTGAAGAAGGTCTCCATCATCGCCTGCTTGAGCATCTCCATGAGTTCCTGGAACTCGGCCTGCGCTTCCGGGTCCATGAACTCGTAGTTCTGCAGCTCTTTCATCTGACCAGGCAGGTCTCCCGGCAGGCCCTGGAGGAAGTTGCGCTTGCGCTCGACGATGTTCTGGAGCATCTGCTGGAACTGCTCCTGGTCGCCGCCCTCGCCCTGCTGTCCACCCTCCGAGCGCTGGCCGCTCTGAGAGCCGCTCTGTTGGCCCCCATGCTGCTGGCCGGAGCGGCTGCGGGCGCCTGACTCCTGGCCGGCCTGCGGTTCGCCAGACTGCTCCCCGCCGGGCTCGCCCTCGGCGCCCTCGGTGCCCTCTTCGCCCTCAGCGTCTTCGGCCTGGGGTCCATCCTGCTGGCCGCCCATTGCGTCGCCGAGGCGCTGCTCGAGGGTGTTGCGCTCCTTATCGAGGAGCTGCTCCAGGCGCTTCTGGATGTCATCGAAGGCTGACGAGAGGTTGAATCGATCCAGGTTCTGGCGGCGCTGCTGGCGCAGCTGCTGCAGGAGGTCGCGCAGGCCCTGGGTGCGGTCGCCCATGGGGTTGCGCATGCCGCGCTGCATGAGGTTGCGCAGGGCATGCTGCAAGTCCCCGAAGTTCATCAGGTCATCGGTAAGGGCGTTGAGGATATCGTCCGGGTCGAGAGCCGGTATCTCCTGGGTGCCGTCCCATTCCGTGTAGCGATACCTGATGACCATGAACTTCCCCTGACCCGGGGAGCGGACCCCTAGCCCCTGTAAGAGACCTTTGGACCCACCCTGTCTTTGTTGAGGCGCTTGTTGAGGTGCAGCCCTTCGAGGATGAACTCGACCACGGACGCCGTGACCGCCGCCGAGGGCTTGGCTTCCACCTTTTTGACGTGCTCCGGCAGGCCTTCAACCTGCTTGACCATCTTGTCGTAGTTGGCGGAGGGCATCATGTCGCCGACTTCGACGGAGATGCCGGACTTGAAGCGAGTGACCAGGTCATCGAAGTCAGAGACGCTGTAGTAGCGGTTGAACACGGCGAGGATGGCGCCCTGGATCAGCTTGTCCAGGATCTGCTCCTCCTTACCGTCCTCGACAGTCTCGAATTCGACCTTGCCGGCGATGGCCGGGATGACATAGGGCAGATCGCTGACGCGCGGCACCACCTCGGTCTCGCCCGTCTTGATAGCGCGGCGCTGAGCGTTGGCCAGAAGGCTCTCGTAGTTAGCGATGGAGGCGCGCACGGAAACACCGGAGCGCTGGTTAATGTCCGGACTGCGGCGCGCGAGGCGGCTGATCTCCGCCACGATCTCTTTCATGTACTGGGGCACATAGACCTTGAAGCCATCGTCCTCGAAGACCATGCGCTCCTGGTCCATGATGCCGATCTCGTGCTCGACGGTACGCGGGTAGTGGGTCCGGATCTGCACGCCGTAGCGGTCCTTGAGCG
>CAZNHI010000302.1:0-3868 GCA_964572535.1 uncultured Dehalococcoidia bacterium | reverse complement strand
CTTGTTCTTGAAGTTCGATTCCGCGGGCTCGGAGGGCATATCGACGCAGGCGCCGGCCACGTCGAACTTCCAGCCGTGATAGACGCAGCGCAGGCCCTCTTCTTCGTTGCGGCCGAAGAACAGCGAGGCGCCGCGGTGGGGGCAGGAGTTCTGGATCAGGCCGACGGCGCCGCTGGTGGTGCGGAAGGCTATGAGGTTCTCGCAGAGCAGGCGCAATCGCAGGGGCGGGCTGTCGGGGGCCGGCAGCTCGTCGGAGCGGATGGCCGGGAGCCAGTACTGGCGCATGAGGTTGCCCATCGGCGTGCCGGGGCCAACGCGCGAGAGGATTTCGTTGTCTTGCTTACTGAGCATGCGGCACCTCCGGCGGCAGGCGATCGCGCCCGGGCGCGAAGTGCCTTAGAGAATACTCCATCGCCGCTTCTGCTTGCGGGCAGTAGCGCTCTCGCTTAGTCTGGCGCCGCAGCCAGAAAAGAGGGCAGGAACATGAGACTCGTACTTTTCGAAGGGCCGGGAGCGGGACGCGGCATTCGACCCGGCGTGCTGACCGACGACGGCGTCATCGACCTGACGCGCGTGACGGACGGCTTCGACGCACGCACGCCGCAGGAGCTGATGACGCAAATCATCGATGATTTCGAGGAGCTGCGCCCGATCTTCGAAGACGTGGTGGAATCGACGAGGCCGGTGCCGCTGGACATCGTGCGGCTGCGGCCGCCGCTGCCGCGTCCGGGCAAGATCCTCTGCTGCATCGGCAACTACTGGGAGCACGAACAGCGCGATGCCAGGCCGCTGAACATCTTCCTCAAGAACCCCGACGCCGTCATCGGCCCGGGCGACACGATCGTCCTGCCGTCCTACAACGACAAGGAGAAGTACGGCGATTCCCCCGGCCCGTACATGTTCCAGCACGAGGCCGAGCTGGCGCTGGTGTTCAAGGGGCCGTCCAAGAGCGTGCCTCGCGACGACTGGCGCAGCGCCGTGTTCGGGGTCACGGGGATGATCGATGTGTCGGCGCGGGCTGAGGCGCGCTACACGTGGCGCCAGGGCAGCTGGATGGGGAAGAGCTTCGACACATTCGCGCCCATCGGCCCGGCGATTACGACTCTGGACGAGGTCGTCGACCCGAACAGCATCCACGTGCGCTTCTGGAACAACGGCGACCTGCGCCACGACTACAACACCGACGACATGGAGCATCGCGTGCCGCAGCTGGTGGAGTTTGCGAGCGGGATCATGACGCTGAACAGCGGCGACGTGCTGGCCTGCGGCACCAACCACGAAGGCCTGGGGCCCCTGCAGGACGGCGAGATTTGCGACTTCGAGATCGAGAAGGTGGGGCGCATGCGGCTGCACGTGAGCGACCCTCTGAAGCGGGTCTGGGAACGTGGGGTGTACATGGGAGAGAACTCGACGAACGTGGAGGCGCGGAGGCTCAGGGGGTAGGGGTAGGAGCTTGGCTTAGCCACAGATTTCGCGGATTGGCACAGATTTGGTTTGGTCTTTTGTTCGGGATGCCGTGGGCTATAGCGGCTCTGGCTCCCGGACGTAGGTGAAGAGGACGAAGCCCAGGGCGAGGAAGACCCCGGCCATGGCGAAGAAACCGAGGTCGAGCGAGACAGAAGCGAAGAAGGCGCCGGCCAACGGCCCGACAGCGAAGGCGCCGGCCTGAAAGCTAGCAGCAACGCCGAATGCGGTGCCGCGTCTCGATCGACGGACGTTGGAGGCGATCAGCGTGTTGAGGGCGGGCACCATGGCGGAGAAGACGAGGAACACGCAGAGGAAGCCGAGAAGGTAAACCGGCACGCCGCTCGCCAGCCCGACAAGCAGGAACCCCACAGAGCCCAGCATGCAGACGAGACCCAGCCTGGGGCCGGCCGGGTGGCCGCGGAAGACGCGCGGCGCGATGAAGAGCACGCTGATCGCGCTGACCAGCCCGCCGATGCTGAAAGCCAGTCCCGCCTCCGTGGCCACGTCCTCGCTGCCTTTGAGGCCTTTGAGCGCGATCGGCGTGGCGAGGCGGATCAGCTCGTTCATGCAGTAGAGGGTGAATAGCGCGGCGATTGCCAGCTTGAACTGGTTTGACATGCGAAAGGGCTCCAGCTCGGCGCGCGTCGTGCTGCCTGTGTTACCGCGCACTGCGACGGTGTCGCGTGGTACGTAGAGCAGGACCGCCAGCGCGGCGAACAGCGGCACGATCGCTGCGACGGCGATTGAGCTGCGGTAGCTCAAGGCGAGCGCCAGCCCGGCGCCCACGGCGGGGCCAATGGTGGTACCGAGGTACTGCAGGCCGGTGACGGTGCTGAGGCTGCGGTTGAGCCGCGAGTCCGGGACGATGACGCTGACCAGCGCGACAGAGGCAGGTACGAAGCCGGAGAAGAAGCCCTGGCAGAACAGCGCAACCGCCAGGTGCCAGGGCGCCGAGGCAATCGCCGCGACGCCGAAGGTGATGCTGCCGAGGAACAGGGCGCGCAGGAGCATCATCTTGCGGCCCCAGCGGTCTGAGAGGTAGCCCCAGGCCGTGCTGGAGGCCAGCCGTCCCGCGCCCTGCGCCGTGAGCGCGATCGACATCCAGAACACGGCGTTTGCGTCGCTGGTGGCGCCGAGGTCGAGGGCGTATAGAGGCAGGAAGGGGTACCAGAGGTTGTAGGACATCGAGGTGGCGCAGACGGCACCGGCGATGACGTAGACGGAGGCTCGGTTGTCGCGGACGGGCGCCGAATCGCTGGCGGGTTGGTCCGCGGTCATAACTGCAGAGTCTAGGCCGCAGGCCGGGGCGGAGAAAGCGAGACGGATCGGAGAAGAATGGCCTAGCGTGTAGTATCGCGGTCGAAATGAGCCCTTCCCTGGACGTGAGCTGAGCATGAACCCGATCATTCTGGCGCCGACCACGCTGATGCAGGCGCCCCCCCTCGAATACATCGCCGCCGCCGCGAAGGCTGGCTATGACGGCATCGGGCTGCGGCTTTACCCATCGCCAGGCATGCCGTTCTTCCCGGTTGTTGGCGACGCCCCGCTCATGGCTGAAGTCAAGCGCGCGCTGGCGGACTCCGGCCTCTCAGTGTTCGACGTGTTCACGTGCTACCTGCAGCCGGAGATGGACTTCGAGGCGATGAAGCGCGCGCACGAGTTCGGTGCGGAGCTGGGCGCGAAGTACGCGCTGGTGATCGGCGATGACGCGGACTGGGGGCGCATGGCCGACAACTTCGGGCGTCTCTGCGACAACGCCGCCGAGTTTGGGCTGGTGTGCGCGCTGGAGGCGCCGGTCAACCGACGGGCGCTGAACACGCTGGAGCTGAACCTCAAGCTGATCGAAGAAAGCGCGCGAAAGGCGGTGCTGAGCATCGACCCGGTGCAGTACGTCAGGGCTGGGCATAGCTTCGCTCAGCTGCGGGGTCTCGACGCGGCGCTGCTGCCGTACAGCCAGATCGGTGACTCGCCCAGCATGACGTTCGGCGATGCGTATTGCCTGCCGGGCGACGGGCTGGTGCCGCTGCACGAACTGCTTGACGTCCTGCCGCCGAACGCGCCGTTGAGCCTGGAGTATCACCACCGCGACGAGAACTACAGCCGCGAGGCGTGGGCAAAGCACGTCCTGGAGGGCACGCGCGCCTTCCTGAGTAGCTACTACGACTCGAGGCGCTGATGGCGAGGGGCTTCCGCTTCGGGCTGCTGTACACGGGAGCCACACTCGAGGAGTGGCGCGAGACCGCGCGCAAGGCCGAAGACCTCGGTTTCTCGACGCTGGTGGCCCAGGACCACTTCGGGGCGCAGCTGGCGCCGCTGCCTTGCCTGGTCGCGGCGGCAGCGGTGACGGCGCGACTGCGCTTCGGGACAATCGTGCTGGACAACGACTTCCGCCACCCGGCTG
>CAZNHI010000301.1:0-3872 GCA_964572535.1 uncultured Dehalococcoidia bacterium | reverse complement strand
GGCGATCGGCGCCCGCAGCGAGGCGAGCACGGCGCCGGCCTCGTCCGCCAGCGGCTGTACGGCAGCTGGCAGCAGCACCGTCGCGCTGTCGGGCACCTCGACGGGCAGCAACTCGCGGCCGAAGGGCAGGTCTACACGCATGTCCTGGGTCCGTCGAAGGGCATGGCCTCATGCTACGACGAGACGCAAGGGTGGGCTAGGATGAAGACGGTGACTACAAGACGAGGACGAGGAAGCCGCCGATCATGAGGATGGTAGCGAGCGTGAACAATGAGGCCTGGAGCGGTTTGTCGCCCATCGTAGGGCCGGCACCGAGGCCAAAGGCGCCGAGATAGGAAATGAACCCCACGGCAATCATGATCCAACCAGCGATCGTCATGCAGAGATACTATCTCTGATGCCTGGTTACATGGCAGGCAAGGTCGCCGTGGTCTTCGGCAGCGGCGGTGACGTTCACCGCGGCGTCGCGGTCGCACTGGCGCAGGCCGGCGCCGACATCGCCGTCGCGGGCGTTACCGGCGACGACCTCTCAGCCGAAGCCGCGCTGCACTCGATTGCCAACGAGATCTGGGCCCTCGGCCGCAGGTCGACCGTCGTGACGCTCGCGGCAGACGACACGCCCTCTTTCGCCAAGGCGGTCGCAAGCGCGATTGCAGAGCTGGGGCGCGCGGACCTGGTCGTGCGCGCAGACCCGCTGCTCAACGCGTGAAAACGGAGCCCTCGAGGGTAATAACTCTGCAGGATGAATCGACAGTTATCGGGTTAACACACAAAAACAAGGCGCGGTAGCCTCTAGTCACCGTGACAGGGTGGATTCAGGCGTGTAGGGTAAGCTCGGCGGGTAAGGTGGAATCGCCCGTTGACGGCTAAACTTAATCCTACAATCGAGGTCTGGCCAGCGGTGTCCCCTGGTCAGCGTGACCCCGCGACGCACTTTTGGTACAACGCCCGCGATGATCGGTATCGGCGCGTCTGTGACGATGAGGCGTGGCCTCTCGGTGCGGCTCTCGTTAGTGCCGCTTCGGATGTGTACGTCCCCTGCACGGAATGCCGCAGTCTCTACGTCGAAGACATGGTGCGGGGCGATATGCGCCTTAGCGCCACTCCTGTTGTAGAAGACCTATCGGATTCCGTGGTATACTCCCCGAAATTAGGGGGGTACCCCCAGGAAAACGTGGAGCATCCTATGGAAATCGGTAATGTTGCTCTTGCAACCTTCGCGCGTTTCTCTGAGGCATCAATGTCTCAGCGGGTCCGCGTCGTCCGGGATGCTCGCCTCTTTCGGAGTGACCCAGAAAGCTATACAGGCAGGGACTACTACTTCGATCTTCGTAACACATTGCGAAAGACTCATTGGCAGCCAGGGGCGGGCAGCATCGAGGCCTTTGAGGCAGCGCTGGATACTCTACTTGCGAAGGCTGACAAGGTTAAGGGCAGGGCAGACCACTACGAGGCCATTAGCGAAGCCTACATCACCTTTTGGAAGAAGCAGGATGCTCAGTTCTTTCCCGTCGCTCCGAGCAATGTCGAGCTGGCAGGCTTGAGCATTCACGTAACGGCCGAAGTGGGCATGAGGTACGACGGCAACAACCTGGCGCTCAAACTCATCCTTACGGCGCCAAAGCAAACGCGACACTTTAGGCAGGTCATCCAATTCCTGAGTGATGAGGCTTTCCTAAATCGCCCTAACCTTCAACCGGCTATCTGGGATGTACGGCGTGGGGAGATTCTCCCACGGGTGCCAATACCCAAGGACTTCCGACTGGCCCTTGAGGGTGACGCTGCGGCCTTCCGGCACATGTGGGGCGGGATGGATCGAGAAACCGAGATATAGCCTAAACCGACCGATCAGGCGGTCGTTAGGGATAACAAGAGACGGTGGGAGCCTGATGTGCTTGGTCGGCCAACCCCCACCGTCCAGGAAGGAGACAATGCTATGGCGTTTGTAAGGCTATGGCAGCAGGTTCGCTGTTACCCCCGGCTGAGAATATCCTCGCCGGGTCTACCTTTCATTCTAGCAGCCCTGCCTAGCTCCACGGCATAGGGTATGAAATCCCCCAGGGTAGGCAACTCTACGAGCTCAATGGGGCTTACCGTCTCTTCACCCGTTTGTAAATCGAAAAGGTGGCGGTGCAACCCTTCGAGGCCATGATGGGCGGTGCAGTACCGAATGAGATCCTTGGTTGGGCGCAAACGGAGCCCGGCGTGGTAGGAATAGTACTTCCCTTCGACCTCAACCTGTCCATTCGCCTGCTTACGAGCCTCAAGAAGCTTGTCTACCTTCACGTACACGTCGTCGGCGCATTCGATGATGCCCTCGAACGTGATCGCTACGAGGCTGCCCTGGTTCGTCGTGTTGGTGATGGTTAGGTGGTTAGCGAGAACCAAGCCCTGATCTTCCAGGGCCTTCATATAGGTGTGATGAAAGTTCAGATAGCCATCGAGCGGGTACCACGAGTGGTCCCACTGCTGAGGAGCCCCCGAAAGTCCTTGAGACGTCGGTATGTCGTTAGCCATTGCCCTATTTCGGCCGTCTCTCGGTAGCGACCAGACTCAATGAGGGCAATCATATCCTCAGACTTGATCTCATAGCGACGCTCGAACCGCTGCACGTAGCGCTCTAGCCTCTGGATAGTCTCTTGGATAGTTTCGGTTTTCATTCTTTCAGACATCATAGGTTCCTTTGGGGAATAAACCCCGTAGGGTACATATTGTTTAACGACATTAGCACGAAATAGTTACCCGAACCATCACTACCCAATGTCTCTTTGTCAATAGTTCGCTATCATTTCCTTATGCCAAAGGGCCAAGAGTCACCCAAGAAACCCCATGGGAATACAAACGCCAACATAGAGACGGCGCTACGGAAAGCCGTAGACGCCGGCCCTTACCCGAAGGAACAGGCTAGGAGAATCAAGGGTGTGTCAAGCCGATAATTGCGGATGAATCCTGCAGCTTCGATAACGGCGCACTAACGTACGGTCCGTAACCGCTTTCCAGCCTCGGCGTCCCAACTTGGCCGCTTTGTCGCAATCATGACGGCGAGCCTGGAAGGGCTTGCCCACGTCTTGCTGAGAGCTACGTGGGGGAGGCTTCCTGCGGCTTGCCGCCGACGTTCACGGGGTCGACGATCAGGGAGCCCTCGACGACCTCTACACTGACGCCGCCCATCTTCTGCGTCGCCGCGTCCATTTGCAGGAAGGAGCAGAACTTGCCTCGGGGGTAGTCGCTGCGCACCCAGTCGGTGTCGTGCGGGCCGGACTTGAAACCCTCCGGCCCTTCGACGAAGACGGTCAGTGGCCCGGCGTTGACGCGAATCTCGGAGAGCATACCCGCCGGGATGTGGCCGGGGTAGGACGGGATCACCCAGACGGCGCTCTCGTAGCTCCTACGTTCGTCGAACTGGAGGATTACGGGGTAGTTGTCCGTGTCGTGCAGCGTGCCGCTGGGCATGCCGTGCAGGATCACCTGTACCGTCGCCATGGAGTTAACCCCTCTGCATTGAACATGGGGGACACCCCCATACCCCCGCTAATGGGCCTACCCGTAGCGTGGGCTGCTATTCTGCGCCCGGAAGTGATACCGCGGCTACGCCTCGCTGGCGTCTCGCACGAAAGACAGCGTCCTGCTCAGGCGGATCGCCTTCACCTCAGAGTCGGCGACCAGCGCGATCACGTCGAAGGGCGCCGCCAGCACCGGGTCGAAGCCGCGCAGCGATGAGCCGGCGATCTCGTAGTCCATGTAGTCGTAGGAGCCGATGAGGACGAGCACGCGCGCCGTATCGCGCACGCCGGACAGCGCCTCGGTTGCGCCGGCGAGTCGGCGGCGCAGGAGACGCCGGATCACGCCGCCGTCCTGCGGCTCGAAGCCGG
>CAZNHI010000300.1:0-3885 GCA_964572535.1 uncultured Dehalococcoidia bacterium | reverse complement strand
GTCTGGCGCCACGACGGCGCCCCGGCGCTGGCGCTGGAGGACACCTGGTACGGCTTCAAGTACGCCGGTCTCAGACGCACCCCCAACGGCAACACCCACGCCCGCGTCACCCACTACGTCGCGCCGTACACCTGCTTCATCCCCAACATCCCCTTCCAGACCGTCAGCAGCTGGTGCGTCCCCGTCGACGACGGCAACTGCTTCTTCTTCGGCTACCCGCCGCGTCCCCTGCCCAACCAGGCGCACCGTGACGGCCTCGCTCTCGCCGCCGGCGCAGGCGGGCTCTTCGCCGACACGCCCTACGCCTCCCAGGTCACCGGCAGCAACGGCGCCGGCCGAGACGCCTTCACCCCCGACAACGACTACCGCATGACCGCCGGCCTCAAGCGCGACACCTTCTTCTCCGGCATCCCCAATTTTGGCGCCCAGGACCTCGCGGTTACAGAGTCGATGGGCCGCGTCGTCGACCGTACGCGCGAGCACCTCGGCACCATCGACTGCGCCGTGATCCGCATGCGCTCCCTCCTGCTGCAGCTCGCCCGCAACCTCGAAGCCGGCATCGAGCCGCCACTGCTCGACGCCGCCCTGCCCTGGGACGAGATCCGCGGCGCCGAAAAGATCCTCGGCGCCACCGAGGACTGGCGCAGCCTCGGCTCCAACACCGACCCCGCCGTCATCGCCTCGCTACAGCAACCCGAAGCAGCGCCGGCAGCCGGAGGCTAGGCATGTCCCTTGAAGGCAAGGTCGTCTTCATCACCGGCGCCGCCCGCGGCATGGGCCGCGAGTACGTACGAGGCTTCCTCCGCGAAGGCGCCAGGGTTGCCGCCGCGGACCTAACCTGGGCGCCCTCCGGCGTCAGCAACGACGATACCGACTTCGCGGCCGAGCTGTCGGGCAACGACGACACATTGGTCCTGGAGACAGACCTGACCATCGACTCCCACGTCAAGCGCGCCTACGCAGCCACGATCGCGCGCTTCGGCACCGTCGATGTCGTGATCAACAACGCCGGCCTCAGGCAGCGCAACCTCTACCCGCCCTCCGGCGCCATCACCGTGCTCGAAACCGAGATCGGCGACTGGCAGCGCATGATCGACACGCATCTCTACGGCGCCATCCGCGTGATCAAGCTGTTCAGCCAGCCGATGCTGGAGAAGCGCCGTGGCAGCATCATCAACGTCGGCTCCGGCGGCGCCATGGGCCAGAACCCCGCGACGCGTGAGCAGCCCTACAAGGCGGCGAAGGCGGCGCTAATCAGCATGAGCATGTACCTGGCGCACGAGCTCAAGCCTCACAACGTCGCGGTCAACGTCCTCCTGCCCGGCGGCACGCGCAGCACCGGCTCCGACGAGCAGCAAGCCGGACGCGCCGCGCTCAACGCCCACCTGTCTGACGGCGAAATGTCCTGGACCGGCCTGCGCGTCAACCCCGACCACGTCGTGCCACTGGCGTTGCACCTGGCCCAACAAGACGCATCGACCCTCACCGGCCAGGAGCTGAGCGCCCTGCGCTGGAACGAAGACAACGGCCTCGGCGGCATCGAGACCTGGGGCTACGGCCCCGACCTCGAACGCGCCCGCGCCGCCGGCCGCTTGTAGGGGCGCGATTCATCACGCCCGGGGTCGTCAAGTGAAGTACACACGTATCTACGCCGGCCCCGACGGGGAATCCCACTTCGAAGAGCTGGACGTGCCACTGACCGAGGTACCCTACGCCCCGCCGACGCCGCCCTACTTCGTCTCAGACCCCACGCCCGCCTCAGCCGTAGTCATGACCACGATCCCGCCCGCCTGGCACGGCGATTGGCACCCCTCGCCGCGACTGCAATGGTGGTTCCAGCTGGCGGGGCAGCTCGAGGTCCAGACCAGCGACGGCGACTCCCGCCACTTCGGCCCCGGCGCCATCGTCCGCGTCGAAGACACCACCGGCCGCGGCCACACCACCACCGTGGTCAGCAGCGAGTCGGTCGTCGCCGCGTACGTCCACATCCCTGACGAAGCGTCCTAAAAGGATGTCCTCTTCCCTACTCGCTCTTCCCTTGAACCGGCCAATAGTATTACAATGGTTCGACAACGTAATACATTAACTGTAAGATTCAGGCATGGTTGGCAAGCGCCGGCATATCGAAGTCGAAGGCTTCCTCTGGGACTTTGAGGCCGATGGTAACGTTGAGCACCTGGCCCAGCACGACGTTCGTATCGCTGACGTTAACGCCGTCCTCGCGTTCGGGCCGCTGTTCTTTCACAACGGCCGAGAGCACGCAGCCACTTACGGGATGGTGGGACGCGACGGTCGTAACCGCTCGCTGATCATCTACTTGCGGCCGACGGCAGAGGGTGGCGTGTGGAAGCCCATCACCGGTTGGCAAAGCAGACTCGCCCACCGCATTCTCGAACAGGAGGGACGCACATGACGGAAAAAGCAATCAGGGACGACTTGGATTCCCTTAAGGACTCTAGCCATGAGCTGGACGGCTTCAAGCCTATCGAGGCCAGCGTGTCTCACGCGCCGCGCGCCGTCTTTTCGCTCCGCATCGGCCCGCAGGAGCTGGAGGCGATAGAGACGGCTGCGGGCGTCGTTGAAGAGAACCTCGGTGAGTTCATCAGGAGGGCCGCCTTGCTCCGGGTCGGCGAAGTTATGACTCACTCCTCCGCCATCGACGAGATCCGGCAGAAGGCACGCGAGCTGAACGAGGCTATAGGCAAGCTTTAGGACACGAACGTCCAGCCACTTAGCTTGACGCCGCAAGCGACCTGAAGGTCGCCGCTAGGTCTAGATCCGCCCCACCAGCTCGTGCGTCTTCAGCCCGGAGCCCGTATTGAACAGCACAACGCTCTCCGCCGGATCCAGCTTGCCCTTCGCCAGCAGCTTCTTGTAGCCCGCGTAGCCCGCCGCACCCTCCGGCGCCGCAAAGATCCCCTCCAGCCGCGCCATCTCCGCCATCGACGCCAGTATCTCCTCGTCAGAAACCGCCACGGCGAAGCCTCGACTCTCGCGTATCGAGTCCAGGATCAGGTAGTCGGCGATCGCCGACGGCACGCGGATCCCCGGCGCGATCGTGTGCGCGTCCACCCATGGCTCAGCCTCGCGCACCCCCGCGTCGAACGCCCTGACGATTGGCGCGCAGCCCTCCGCCTGCACCGAGACGATGCGCGGCCGCTCCGGGCCGATCCAGCCCAGCGCCTCCAGCTCCTCGAACGCCTTCCACATGCCCACGATGCCGGTACCGCCGCCCGTCGGGTAGACGATCACGTCCGGCAGGCGCCAGCCCAGTCCTTCCGGTGGCGGCAGGACCAGCTCCAGACCCATCGTCTTCTTGCCCTCGGCGCGATACGGCTCCCGCAACGTCGAGACGTCGAACCAGCCCTCTGCCGGCCCCCGTTCCCGCACGATGCGCCCTGCGTCCGAGATCAGCCCGTCCACCAGCTCCACGTGGGCGCCGTAGACCTTGCACTCGTTCTTCATCGCGTCCGGCGTGTCGACAGGCATGAAGATGAACGTCTCGATGCCGGCCCGCGCCCCGTACGCCGCCAGCGCCGACGCCGCGTTGCCCGCCGACGGGATCGCCAGCTTGCGCACGCCCAGCTCTTTCGCCTTGGAGACCGCCGCCGAGAGCCCTCGCGCTTTGAAGCTACCGGTCGGGTTCAGCCCCTCCTCCTTGACGAAGACCTGTCGCGCGCCCAGCTGCTTCTCGATGCCTCGCGCCGGCAGCAGCGGCGTGCCGCCCTCGCCCAGCGTCACGACGTTGGACTCCTCGCGCACCGGCATCAGCTCGAACCAGCGCCACATCGAAGCCTCGCGCGCCGCAATCGACTCACGCGTTAGCTCCCGCTTCGCCGCCTCGAGGTCGTAGCGCGCGAACAGCATCTTGCCGCACGCCGCGCA
>CAZNHI010000299.1:0-3890 GCA_964572535.1 uncultured Dehalococcoidia bacterium | reverse complement strand
GACGTCGGCGGCCGGCGGGCTCGTCTACCTGGCGCTGACGGTCCGCCTGGGGCTGAGCGAGACAGCGCTGCTGACGGCGCGGCTGCTGGGTCTACGAGGGCGGATGCGTGGCGCCTAAAGGTGCATTCGTCTATGCTTTATAGGCAATGGAGATTTACTGGTTGGGCCACGGCTGCTTCCGGATGCGCGGCCGCGATGCCACGGTTGTGACGGACCCGTGCCCACCCTCCACCGGCTACAAGATCGGCAAGCTCAACGCCGATATCGTGACGATTAGCCGCAACCAGCCGGAGAGCAGCTATCGCGAGGCCTTCAACGGCGAAACAAAGTTCCTCACCGGCCCCGGCGAGTACGAGATCGCCGGCGTGTTGATCACGGCGATCGATACGGACCGCGCCGATCGTCTGGACGGGCACAGTCGCAACGTGGCTTACGTGATCGACATCGACGACATCAAGGTCTGCCATCTGGGCGACATCTCCAGGACGCCTACGGGCGATGAGGTGGAGGAGATGGCCGGCGTGGACATCCTGATGGTGCCGGTGGGCGGCGGTCGCGTGCTGGGCGCTGAGAAGGCGGCGGAGATTGTCAGCCTACTGGAGCCGAAAATCGTGATCCCGATGCTGTACAAGACGGACGCCTCCAAGGAAGACTTCGAGCTGGTCGACCATTTCGTCAAGGAGATGGGTGCGGAGGCCAAGAGCCCGGAGTCACGGCTGAGCATCACGCGCAGCACCCTGCCGCAGGACACGACGCTGGTCCTGCTCAGCTACCGGGGCTGACGGCCCCACCCAACCCAAACCCCACCACCCCAGGGCAAATTGGCACGCGGAAAAATTGTTGCGGCGTGTAGCGGCGATTTGTCTCACTGGTTGGGCGCTTCCTCTTGCCATTGCGACGGCGTTAGCCGTGGCAATCTCGGGCCGGGCGGCTGGTGGTTGCACCGCGGCGACCGGGATTACTTCGCGCCTGGGCGGCTGCTCTCAATGGCGGTGGGGGCGTCTTCGCGAGGGGCTAGGTTCCTCGTGCCTCGGAAGGACAAGAGCGTTGCGAGACGGACAAGCCTGAAGGCATGCAGCTACGTTGTCCTGCGCTTCGCTCAGAATGATGCGCGGGCTGCTTGCCCGTTAGCCGCTTGCCTGGGGTGGCAGCGAAGGGTGGGGCTACGGCAGGTAGTTCAGCGGGTTGACGATGGCGCCGTTGCGGTGCACCTCGAAGTGGAGGTGGGTGCCCGTGGAGTAGCCGGTGCTGCCGCCGTAGCCGATGAGCTGGCCCTGAGCGACGCGCTGGCCTTGTGCGACCGCGACGGACGAGAGGTGGCCGTACAGCGTCTGGTAGCCATCGCCGTGGTCGATGACGACGTAGTAGCCGTAGGAGCAGCAGGGGTTGCCGCCGGCGAAGCTGACGGTGCCGCCCTTGACCGCCGCGATCGGGTCGCCGCCCCTGCCGAAGAGGTCGATGTCGACGCCTAGAGGGTGGTTGGGGCCGAAGTAGCTGGAGATCGGGCCGGGGATGGGCCAGATGAAGCCGACGTCCGAGCGGGGACCGCCGCCGACGATCTGCGGGCCGGAAACGCCATTGCCAGACTCTTCGAGTACGATTCGCGAGGCGAAGCGCTTGGGGTTGGGGATTAGCAGCTCGTCGCCGATGGCCAGACTGTTGGCGTCGGTGATGCCGTTGGCCTGCAGGATGTCTTCGACCGGCGAGTCGAACTGGTCTGAGAGGTCGCTGAGCGTCTCGTCGTTGAGCACCGTGTGGACGACGCCCTGGCCGCGCGGGATGCGCAGCTTCTGACCGAGCTGGAGCAGGTCGTCCTCGCTGATGATGTCTGGCTTGTTGCTGTGGACCAGCAAGTCAGAGGCCAGAACAACCACCTCTCCATCCACCTCCACCTTCTTGAGCCCCGCGTTCTCCGCGATGGTCGAAAGCGTGTCGCCGGGCTTGACCTCGTAGACACAGTACTTGTCGCTCTGGGTGGTATCGCACTCGCTGGCCGTGAGAGTCAGGCCCGAAAGCAGGTTGGGGGCCTGGAGGCCGGCGGAGAGCACCTCTGCCTGGCTGTCGCGTGTGGCTGCCAGGCCGGCGCTGGTTGTGGAACTGCCGGAGTTGTTCGTGGCGGACGAGGCGCCGGTGTTGCCGCCGCCGCTGGGGTTGGCGACCGCGGACTTTTGGGTTTGGCCGCCGCCCGTGTTCTGGGAGGGTGTGACGACGCCGGAGTAAGAGAGGCCTGCCGCGGGGTTGATCAGGCCGCTGGCGCGCGAGGAGGTGCGGTTGGGCATGAAGCCCGCGTAGGCGGCGGCGAAAACGACGAGGGCGATTATGACGAGGTGGAACAGCGGACGGCGCAAACTAGCGCCGGCGTGTGGTCTCGCCGGTCGACCGTACCTCGGGGTCCGGGGATTACGGGGCTGCCCGTTGGGCGCTAGCGAAATACTACGTTACCTCCGCCTTAGCGTTTGAAGGGACGTTACCACCGCCCACCACACCCCTACGGCCGTTTCAGCCCCGGCGCAGTATCTGGGGCATTCTACACTGAGAGGTCAAACTCATCGGTTACGGATTCGTATCAAAACCATCGAAAATCAAGACGCTTAGCTTCGGGTTCACGCTGCGAGGCTTGTGATTCTGCTCACGAGCACGAGTCCATTTGTGGCGTTCCGGCGCATAAGGGCTGGCTTGCCGACCGGGATGTTCCACAAGCTCAACACGAACGGATCTCAGACTGAGCGCGTGCGAATTGTCTCCGGGAAAGTTTGACACCTGAGCGCGGTCAGAATCATGATCCCGGAGTGACTGCTGCAAAGACGCCCAAAGTAACAAAGACACGCAGCTACCCGAAGGACCGCGAAGCGCTGAGGCTCGTCCTCCTGGACGCGGTCGAGAGCGTACGGGAGGCGGCGGAGGCGGGGGCGGACGAGGCGGAGCGTATCGGCAGGCTACCGGACTCGGTGGTTGAGGCGCTGGACGCCTCGGGATTGTTCGGGATGAAGCTGCCGGCGGAGCTAGGCGGCGCCGAGGCTGACCCCGTGACCCAGGTCGAGATCATCGAGAAGCTGGCGGGCATCGAGCCGTCGGTGGGCTGGTGCATGTTCATCGGCGCGACGAGCATCGGATGGCCGGGCGCTTTCCTGCCTGAGGAGTCGCTGAGCCGGGTGTTTAGCAGCGACCACGTACCGCACGTGGCGGGCGTTGGCGGCGTGCGGGGCCGTGGCGTCGAGGTCGCTGGCGGTTACAAAATCAGCGGCCGCTTCCAGTTCGCTAGCGGTATCGGCCACGCCGAATGGCTGGTGGGCGGCGCGGCGATCCAGGACGAGGCGGGGGAAACGCTGGAGCAGCGCTTCTTCCTGATCCCGGCCGCGGAGGGGTTCAGCCACGACAACTGGCAGGTCGCCGGCCTCAAGGGCACGAGCAGCGGCGACTTTTCGACCGATGGGCTGTTTGTGCCGAAAGCGATGACCTGGGACTGGCAGGACCTGGCGCAGGGGCGACCCCAGCGCGGCGGGCCGCTGTTCCACCTGGGCATGCCGGCGTTCACCTCTAACGAGCACGCGGCGTTCTCGTTGGGCGTGGGCCGGAAGTGCCTGGACCTCGTGGTCGAGATGGCGCAGTCGAAGCGCCGCGGGCACGGTGCGGCAGCAACGCTGGTGGGCGACCGGCCGGTGTTCCAGCGCTTCGTGGGGGAGTCTGACCTGCGTCTGCGCGCGGCGCGGGCGCTGGTGGTGGAGCTGCAGGAGCAGGCGTGGCAGGAAGTGTGCGCGGGACGCTCGATTGAGCCTCAGCTTGCGACGCAGCTGCGCGCGGCGGGCGTCCTGGCGACGGAGGTCGCGGTGGACGTGGCGACGCTATCGATGCGCTACGGGGGTGGTTCGGCGCTGTTCCTCACGAACAAG
>CAZNHI010000298.1:0-3899 GCA_964572535.1 uncultured Dehalococcoidia bacterium | reverse complement strand
CGACTGCGGCTTCGCCCAGGGCTACGGCACCGCCCGCGTCCACTCCAGCATCCAGTGGGAGAAGCTGCGCATGCTCTCAGAAGGCGCGAAGCTGGCAAGCCAGCGTCTGTGGAGCTAAGCAAGGGCTCTGCATGCCCGTTCTCTTGCGGAGCCACAGCCTTAGAATTGCTGGAGTTCTGCCCTGAGCTCTCGTCGCCCCGACTCGCGGTCAGGGCCGGCGTCTAAGGGAGGCGCACGATCTCCCCCAAGTCAGCCCGGGAGGAGGCCCGACCGGCTGGCGTCTCTCCTCTGCGCAGCGGTACCTTTGCGGCTTTGTCTGTGCCGCACTATCCCCGGCTCTTGCTCATTGGCCTCCTCTGGAACCTGGCCCGCTGGATGAGCATCTTCCTCTGCAGCTACCTGGTTAACCAGCTCACTCACTCGCCCTTCCTGGTCCAGCTGGTCGGCGCCTCATTCTTCGCGCCGATGTTCCTCGCGGGCGCCGTTAGCGGCGTCGTCTCCGACCGGCTCGACCGCCGTCGCACGTTGCTCGGTCTCCTGGGACTGCTTGTCCCGGTCTCGATAGTCATGGCTGCGGTCAACGTCGGCGGCGCCGTCCGGGTCTGGATGGTCTACCCGTTCATGCTCTGCATCGGCGTCAGCATGGTCGTCGACATGACGAGCCGCCGCGCGCTGGTCTACGACCTTGTGGGACCGCAGAACGTCACCAACGCCCTCGCCCTCGAGTCCCTGGCCATGACCTGCGGCACGCTAATGGGCGGCCTCGCCGCCGGCACGATCATCAGCCTGCTCGGCATCGGCCAGGCGTTCGTGCTCGTCGCCTGCTTCTACGTCGTCTCGCTGGTCGTGCTGCTCGGCGTGCCGGCCGCCGCCGTGCGTGCCCGTGTAGTGAGCACGTCGAAACCGGACGTCCTCAAGGACCTCAAGGCGATGTTCGGCTACCTGCGCGGCAACCGGACGTTCATCAGCATCCTCGGCGTAACCGTGATTATGAACACGTTCTACTTCCCCTTCACGCCCATGGTCCCCGTCTTCGCCGACCGCCTGGACGTCAACGCCTTCTGGACCGGCGTGCTGGCCGGGTCCCCTGCCCTCGGCTCCATGCTCGGCACGATCCTGATCGCGCGTGGGCTCGGCATCGGCCGCGGGCGCGCCTACGTCGGCGGATCGATCTTCGCCCTGATCTTCCTGTGCATCTTCGCGGCGGCCGACTGGTATCCCCTCGCACTCGGCGCGCTGGTCCTGGCCGGCCTCGGCACCTCCGGCTTCGCGACGATGCAAAGCGCCCTGGTGATGATCACCGCCTCCGACGCGATGCGCGGCCGCGCGTTGGGCCTGCTGAGCATGGCTATCGGCGCGCTACCCTTCGCGATGCTGCTGCTCGGCGGCGTCGCGCAGGCCATCGGCCCGTCCGCCGGTGTGATCGGCAGCGTCGTCGTGGGCCTGACCATGATGGCGATCTGGACCCGCTGGCACCCCGAGTCGCAGCGCCTGGCATAGGAAACGAGGGGCCGTCTCCGAGAGACGGCCCCTCGTAACGCGAAAGCTGCAGCGACCTAGACGAACGGCGCCTTGGTCTGGTCCAGCCAGGCGCTGTAGTGGGTCCACGGCGAGGCACCAATGTGCCTGTAGACCTGGTAGTTGCGCAGCGCCGGCCAGGCCACTGAGAACTTGGTTGCCGTGCCGGGGTTAATCAACCCGTAGAGGGACTTGCCCATCTGGCGCTGGATGTCCTGAACCAGCGTCTTGCGCCGCGCGTTGTCCTTCTCCAGGCGTGCCTTTTCGATCAGCGCATCAATCGCCGGGTCCCCGGCCTTGTCATTCTTACCGGTGGTGCTGAAGCCCTTGAAGGTAGCTCCCGCCTTGGACCAGTATTCCGCAGTCAGGGCGCTGGCCGGGTGCATGCGCCATGGCGTGGTGCCCGTCACGGTGTGGAAGCCGATGCCCTCGTATTGGCCGTTGGCGTCGCGGACCTGCGGGATGTACTGCGTCGCGTAGTCAATGTCGTTGACTTTGACCCGGAAGCCAGCGTCGAGGACCATGCCCTCGACCGCCTCCGAGTGCCGCGCCAGGTCTGCGATGATGCCGGTGGTGATGCGGTTGGACTTGACGTCCAGGCCGGTGGGGAAGCCGGCAGCAGTAAGCAGCTTCTTGGCTTCGTCGATGTTGTGCTGGTAGTACTTCGAGTTCGCCCCGAAGTCCTTGCCGTTTGGATCCAGCCAGCCGCCCGCCTCGCCAAAGTCGGCCGGCAGCGCCGAGTTCCAGCGCGAGTCGACAGCGACACCGCCGGCCTCCAGCGCGGGGACGTTATACATGGCATCGACCCAGGCGGCCCGGTCCCAGGACATGGAAAACGCCTGGCGGACGCGCTCGTCCGTAAACGGCGACTTGCCCTCCGGCAGCTGCCCGAAGGTCATGACCATCGAGGGGGTCTGCAGGTCCAGCGCGTGGATCTGCAGCCGCGGCTCGTCGTTCTTGATAGTGAACAGGTCTTCAGCCCGCAGCTGGTCCGCGGAGTGAAGAATGTTGCCGGCCTTGATCTGGGCCAGGAACTGCGCGTACTCGATGATGATCGGCAGGTTGATCTGGTCGGCGAAGTTGGCGTTCTGGTCCCAGTAGTCCGGATTGCGCTTCAGCGTGAAGCCAATGGAAGGCTGGTACTCTGTGAGCATGTAGGGACCGGAGCCAATCATGTCCCGGCGAAGGTCGAAGCCTCCCTCGACCTCCTTGGGCAGCATGGAGATGTTACCCGTGAAGCTACCAAAGGAGGCAAAGAGCTCCAGGGCGTAAACCAGGGGCTCCTTCAGTTTGATCGAAATCGTCAGCGGGTCGGTTGCAGTGAGCGAAAGCACCGGCGCTTGCGGGTTGGCCGTGTTGGCGGCGAGGGCCCGCAGTGGTGCGCTGGCCGCGTAGCGGTTCCAGCTGAACACGACGTCCGAGGAATCAATTACGCGGCCGTTGACCGGCGGCTTGTTGTGCCACTTGGCGTTGGGCCGCAGCTTCATCGTGATCGAGAGGCCATCGGGCGCGACTTCCCAACTCTGTGCCAAGTCCGGGCTCAGCTCGAACGTGGTGTCGGCCTGCAGGTAGGGCGCCTTGAGTCGCAGGAGCGTGCTGTAGACATGCTTGGCCGGGTAGTTCAGCGGCGCGATCGGCTGCTGAACGTCCATAGAGCTGACGTCGGCGTTGGTGCGGTCCTTGAGGATACCGCCGCGCTTGGCTTCCTTGATCGAGTCCTCGGTCTTGACCGCCAGGGTCGCCTTTTCGCCGCTGCCACCGCCACCACCACCGTCGCCGTCGTCGTTGCCACCGCAGGCGGCCAGGAAGGCAGCAGCGGCAGCGGTCGCCCCGGTTGTAGCCAGGGCCCTCCTGCGGCTGACGCGTGATTTCAGAGCACTTTCCCAGTAGGAACCTGGCATTGCGGTTGTCTCCCTTCAGGTCTGCGGGGTTGTTAGCAGCTGATAGATAATACTGCAATCCTCTTATGGTTTGTCGATTAATCGTCAAGCTACCGACAATCGCTGGCAAGCAAACCCGGCCTCGGGAGAAGTTCACCGGGGAGCTTGCGCCAAGGGGTCAGCGCTCAGGCCGCCCGCGACTCCCGGGGCTGGCGCTCGAAGACCCAGTCGCCGCCGCTCCAATAGATGCTGGCGCCTCCGAACATCGCCTCGACGGCCAGCAGCTGAAGGCGCCGCGCCGCATTAATCGCGTCGACGAGGTGCTGCAGCTCCACGGGAGTCGCCTGGCGGCGCAGACGCACCTCCGTGCCGCGGTTCAACGCCCGCATCAGAGAGTCGATCTCCTGCTGAGACAGCGTGCCGGGCGCCTTGCCGGTGTCGGCAGAGCCGGGCCCGGCGGGCACCGATCGCAGAGTCGGCGGCGCGCTCCGGGCAGGGTCC
>CAZNHI010000297.1:0-3943 GCA_964572535.1 uncultured Dehalococcoidia bacterium | reverse complement strand
CTGACGACGCCGGTCTCGGGGCCGATTGCCGACCGGATGTCGAAGCGGCTGCTACTGGGCCTGACGGAGTCGTTGATCGCGGTCATGGGCGTGGCGCTGGCGGCGCTGCTGTTCGCGGACGCGCTGACCATCGAGCTGCTGATCGTCGCGGGGTTCGTCTTCGGGGCGGCCAACTCGTTCTTCTGGCCCTCGATCACGGCGCTGATGGGGGACCTGGTACCGGAGGAGCGGCAGGCGAACGGGGCGGCGCTGTATCAGGTTTCGCTGAACCTGACGCGCTCGTATGCGCCGTTCGTAGGCGGGGCGTTGTTGGCCTGGAGCCTGGTTGGCTTCGGGGGGACGTACCTCGTCGTCGCGGCGATCATCGTGCCTGCCGTGATCTGCATCGCAATGACGCCCCAGGCCGGGAAGGTACAGCACGCGGCCAAGCGCGGCAGCATGGTTAGCGAGATGCGGCTGGGCGTGGCGCACGTCTTCGAGAACCCGCGCCTCAAGGAAGTGATGCTGACTTTCATCATCGTGATCCTGCTGGGGTTCTCGATCATGGTGGTGCTGCCGGCGTATGCGAAAGACGTGTTGGGCGGGGGCGACGCCGGGTTCGGGATCATGTTTGGCATGCATGCGGTGGGTGGGCTGGCGGCGGGGCTGACCGTGGCTTCGAAGTCTGGTTCACCGCGGATCAAGCGCTATTTGTTTGTGAGCAGCCTGGGGTTGGGCGCCAGCGTGTCGCTGCTGGGCCTGATGCCGAACTTCGCGGCGGGCGTGGCGGCGATCGTGCTCGTAGGCGCGTTCGCGGGAGCGTTTCAGACGCTGGTCATGGCGGCGATCCTGCGCGCGACGACGCCCGTGTACTTTGGGCGCGTGATGGGGCTGACCAACGTGGGCTGGGCGCTGAACAACCTGTTCGGGCTGGGGCTGGGCATCTTCGCGGACGCGACCAGCGAGCGGGCGGCGCTAGTGGGCATCGGCGGGCTGATCGTGGTGGCGTCGGTGGGGCTGGCGCTGTGGTCTCGGGGCGGCGCAGAGGTGCGAATGGAGCCGATCGCGACAGACTAGGCCCGCGTGGAACGGGCCGCGCACGTAATGCTCAGGGAACGACAAGAAACTCGCTTGCGCGGTTCCGGTCCAGCCCTTTGTTAGACGGCAACCCCTGCAGCGCCGTACGGGTTGTCGATAGCCATTAACCAATTGCCTCCCGGCTGACGACAAACCACATCAGATGTCTGACCCGATAGCTCTACTAAATTCCCGTCTGGGTCTGTCCCCGTAAGTGTCCAGTTGGCATACAACAGCGCTATATCTTTAGATCGAATCACTGCCGGCGGCTGAAGATTGAATTCCCCCTTTATGGCTAGAAAACCACCTAGAGCCTCTCGGATCGCTGCATGCCCGCTTACGGTCTGTCCTGGCTGTGACACCAGTGTGGCTTCTGGCTCGTACAGCGAGATGATTGAGTCAACGTCTTGGGCTGAAAAGTATTTGGCAAACAACTGGTGAACTTCTTGTGGTGTTTGAGCTGGCATTACTTACCTCCTGTTTGAAGCCGTTTGAGGTCGTGACGTACTGGACCGGAGGCGCTTCCATCGCAGGCGCAATCCTATCGCAAGCCGACGGCCGCGAAAACTACAAGTACAACCGCACGCGCTAAGGCCAGACTTTGAGGTCTGGCCTTAAAGTGAATCTGGACGCGGAGCGCTAGCCAAGGTCGACCAGCTGCGTGTTCTGCAACACGCCATTAGCATAATCGGCGAAAAGCACGCTCAGCAGGCGCTTCGCCTCCAGGTCGTTTGGATCTGCGACGATTACCCGCATCTCCGTCACTGGGCCTTCCTGGCCGGCCGTCGCGATTATCGCTTGTAGAGCGGTGGCCCCGGCCTGCGACCGGACGATGTAGACTCCGGTCTCAGGCTGAGACACACTCGCGCCGGCAGCAAAGGGCTGCGCCCGCGTCCGCCGATGAGTTCCGAGGCGTGCCACTCGAAGTGGTGGGGTGGTTGGACTTGCCCTGGCCTGCCTCTTGGTCCGGCGAGTAGGGGAGTTCCTCAGCTTTCGCAGAAGGTGTGGTCGAAGTCTTCAACAACATCGCCAACGCCACGGCCAGTGCCGTCGTGGGCGAGGCCCTTGACGAACTCGCCAGTCGCGGCCGGAGCCGACTGGGAGAAAGCCGCGAAGGCGAGGCCCATCTCTTTGCAGCCGCCCTGGTGGCCGCCTTCGTGGGCGAATGCGGCGCCGGGCATGAGCGCGCCAAAGACGAGCGCGCCAAGAAGAATAAGACGTTTCATAGGTGTTCACCTCGAATCAGATACCGCTCCGGCAAGGCCGGTCTACGGTTCGAGTCGTAGTCTCAGCTGTAGCGAGACGGGCGGCATCGGAAGAAGCGCTGGTTCTTGTAGACGGAGAGAAGCGAAAAACGGACGCAGCGCGCCAGTTAATGGGCAGAAATGCCTATGAGGAGACCAGCCCGCTTCTGTGGGCGTAGGCTGCGGCTTCCGTACGGTTCGCGGTTCCGGTCTTCGCCAGGATGTTCGTGACGTGGTGATGGACCGTCCTCAGGCTGATTACCAGATCGTCCGCGATCTGCTGGTTGCTCCGGCCGGCTGCGACGAGGCGCAGCACCTCTACTTCGCGCAGGGAGAGGCCGGCTGGCACGGGGGCGTCGGTCGTGACCCGCGGCGGCAGGCTGGCAAGGAAGTCGTCGATCGCCTTGAGGCCCTGAACGTGGTCGCCTACAGCGTCGGTACCGTCGACGACCACCATGCGCGCATTTGGCATAGCGGCTGCCACCTTCATAGACTCCTCAACCCCAAGGACGTAGTCGCGGGGGTGGAGCACGAGAGTTGGCGTATTTACCCGCGGCAAGTCCGCTTCCAAGTTCACCTCCTGCGCAGCGCGCACGAAGGCAAGCCAGTCCGCCTGCGTGGTCGCCTGTTTCAGCCTTGATAGTCCTACTTCGAGGTCGCTCGCTCGCACTAGACCTGCCATGCTGCGCAAGAACGCGTCCCAATCCTGCTCAGCAAGCGACCCGAGTAAAGCCCGCGGCCATGCGGCGCCCTCGACGGTGGGCGAAGCTAGCACCAAAGCGCGAACGCGCTCAGGGTTCTCGATAGCGTAACGGACGGCGACATGACACTGTCCCGTCGTTGCATCCATCAGGACGAATTCGTGGAGTCGCAGGCGCTCGACCACGGCCACGAGGTCCTGGCGGCAGTCCGCCACCGTGAAGTTTGCCGGCAGGCCACGCGTCGACATTCCCTGGCCGCGGCCGTCGTACTGGATCAAACGGAACCGGGCGGCGAGCCCTTCGAGCCAGGGGCGGACGTAGTGGTCTTGCGTCCAGAAGAGCTGAATGTGACTGAACGCCTGCGGCATCAAGACAAAGGGACGCCCTTCACCACTGACGGCGTAGGCGATGTTGTAGCCGTCGCTCGTTGTGACGTACTGGACAGGCGGTGCGTCCATCAGGGCACCGTGGAGGCCTCGAGCGAGCGAAGACGCGCTTGCTCTGGGTTGTCGCCGTCAGCGGTCGACCAGAGGTCCTTCGCCTGCTGGACGCTGGCACTCATCTCGGTAGTCCGCCCGGCTGCCTGCTTGAGCTCGGCCATTTGCAGGAAATCTCGCGCGGAGGCTCGGCTAGCCAGGCGACCTTGCAGCATCGCCTCGGCTTTGTCCAAGCGGCCGCCGCGTAGATAGGCGCCGAGCAGCGTGTCTTCGAAGACCTCGCGCTGGGCGTGGCTGCCGCCGATGCGCACGAGGTCGTCCGCAATCGGTTCGATCTGCCGGATCGCTTCGTCATAGTCGGCGGCAGCAAAGGCAGCAATGCCCTGCACGAGTGGCAGGACGACGGTCGCTGAGATCGGGTGTCCTTTGGCGCCGAGGTCTCGCAGCTTGTCGCACAGGGCGCCGAGCGTGGCGTCGTCGCGGCGGGCGGCGGCCCAGAGGGCGG
>CAZNHI010000296.1:0-3944 GCA_964572535.1 uncultured Dehalococcoidia bacterium | reverse complement strand
GGCAGGTCGAAGCCGTACTTGCCCTCCTGCCAGAGGATGCGCCGGTAGCGGTCGAGGGCGCGGAAGGCGTTGCGCGCCTCGTCGATCTCCGCCTCCAGCTCGTCCAGCTTGGCTTCGGCGTCCTCCAGATGCGTGCGTGCCTCGTCGATGCCGGGCAGCGTCTCCGCCTCAATCCAATCGGGTGGCTCGCCCTCCGCGGAGGTGAGCAGCGTGTTGCGGATGGCTGCCACGAATTTGCCGGCCATGTCGGCGCGCTGCGAGGCGAGGACGTTAGGTGAGAGCGCCGGGATGAAGATGACGCGCCCGCCGCCCACGGGCACGTCGATGGCGATCGCGGCGCCGCCGGGGCTGCGCGCGATGACTTTGGCTCCCGGGAAGCCCGCGGCGCCCTCGGTGAAGGAGGCGCGGTAGAGCACGCCCTCCATGCCGTCGAGCAGGTTAGCAAAGGGGTGCTCCCAATCGATGACCTTGACGGCGCGGCCGCTGGCTGACTTGAGGTAGGCCGGGCCGTAGTCGCAGCCCTCGGGGGCGGGCAGCCAGTGGTAGCGGTGGAAGCCGGTGAAGCCGGTCACGCCGGGGTGGGCCACGTCCGGGTAGGCGAAGCAGACGACCAGCCCGCCGCGGGCCAGGAAGCGCTCCGTCTCCTCGCGACGGCGTCGCAGAACGTCGACGACGCCTACGGTCTCGGCCGAGGTGTAGCCCTCGACCACGGGGATGTCGTCGTAGGTCTGATAGGCGCCATCGCCGCGCGCCACGTGCTCGACGAACTTCGAGACGCCCTCGGCCGGGTCGATGAGCAGCGCGTCGTAATCGTAGAAGGAGAGCGCGCTGGCCCAGTTGTAGTTGTCCACCGCTGGGTCCGGCATGCCCTGGCCGATAGCAAGCACTCGCACTAGGATTCGCCCTCCAGGTTGAGTTGACGCAGATAGGCCCGCAGGCCGGGAGCGATGTCCGGCCGCCGCAGCGCCAGCTCCACGGACGCTACCAGGAAGGATAGCGGACGCCCTGTGTCGTAGCGGGAGCCCTGGAAGCGGTAGGCGTACAGGCCCTCGTCACGCGCCACCAGCTGCAGCGCGTCCGTGATCTGCAACTCACCGCCGTAGCCGGGTTGCACGCCGTCGATGGCGTCCCAGATCGCGGGGGTCAGGAGGTAGCGTCCGACGATGGCGAGGCGGCTGGGGGCGCTGCCGGCGGCTGGCTTCTCGACCAGGTGGCTGAGCTTCGTCACGCGCTCGTCGACCGGATCACCGGCGACGATGCCGTAGCTGGATACTTCGTCCTCCGGCACTTCCTCGACCGCCACTACGCTGGTACCGTACCGCTCGTAGCAGTCGATAAGCTGCTTGGTGGCCGGTGGCTCGCCCACGATCACGTCGTCAGGCAGCAACACGATGAACGGTTCGTCATCGACCAGATGACGCGCGGTGTTTACCGCGTCTGCCAGGCCGCGGGCCTCAGGTTGCCGCACGTAAGCGATGTCGGCCATCCGGCTAATTTGCCGCATCTGTTCTAGCCGCTCGAAGTCGCCTTTCTTCTCCAGAAGCTCCTCCACGTCGCGTGACCGGTCGAAGTAGTCCTCCACGGCTCGCTTGCCAATCGCCGTAACGATGATTATCTGGCGAATGCCGGAGTTGACGATCTCCTCGACGGCGTAGTGGATGATCGGCCGGTCCACCAGCGGCAGCATTTCTTTCGGCTGCGCCTTGGTGACGGGCAGCATGCGGGTGCCGTAGCCGGCGGCCAGGATTACTGCCTTGCGGACAGGGAGCAGAGCGCACCTCTAGATTTAGATTCGCAGCATTCTAGCACTGGACATGGGGGCTCCGCCCCCAAACGCCTTTTGGATTGAAGATGGGGGCTCTGCCCCCTAGCGACGGTGACAGCCTTGACGAACAAGACGGAGGAGAGTATTGTCGAGCCGTTTTACTCGACTACGTAGAGCACTCACAGGGCTGCACCATTGAGATCATGAGGAGGGTGTTGTTGTGCTGATCTGTCAGATCATTCTCATTCCCGTCATCGTCCTAGTTCGTACTCTTGTTCAGGTTGTACGAGAAGTTGTTCGGACCGTCTGTGAGTGGGTGACCAGCACCATTCGAGTGGTCAAGGAGGTATGCGAGGAAGTATGTGGATGGCTGGGGCCGTTCAGCTTTCTCTGTGACTGGGTCTGCAAGCTTATCGAAGTCGTCGAGACTGTCACCGAGTGGGTATGCCACGAGGTGATCGACCGGATATTCGAGTGGATCGAAGTCTTGATCGAGTATGTCTTCTACATACTCCGCTGGGTGTGCTGGATCATCGAGCTACCGTTCCGCGGGATTAGCCTGTTGCTCTGCATGATCGGTTTCGAGCCGCGCCGCATGATGCGCGTTTGCGTCAAGATACTTACCGACTCACGAGGTAACCCCGCCGTGCCACTTGCTTCAATTGATGCAATGTTGAGGGACGCTGCGGGAATTCTCAGCCGCTGCAACGTCGACCTCGTTGAAGTCGACCGCGAGTTGATCGCCAAGGAAGAGTTCCTCGATAGCACAACGTGTGAGTTCAGCGGCATGTTCTCCGGGTTCTTTAGCTGGTTCTCCCGTCGAGCTTGCGAACGGCACTGCACCGTCACCGTCTACTTCGTCCGCGATATCATAGCGGCCAGCGGCTGCGCCTATCCGGGGACCAATTGGGTTACCGTCGATGCCGGCGGCGATGGCAGCACCGTGGTTCAGGAGATAGGCCATCTTTGTGATCTGTGGAGTCACTCGAGTGACCCTAACAACGTCATGACGGACCAGCCGGGTGGTACCCACGATCAAGTCACGAAGTGGCAATGCTGCATGATTCGCACGTCGCGTTTCACCTGCAACGTCCACACAATCGCGCTAGGGCGGGCACTCGGGGAGCTCCGCGTCGTCGAGAGGGATTTGGCGCCCCACCGGAAGCCCGGAACACCTGAAAGCAAGGAGCCGCATGAGTAGACCATGGTCCTGTTTCGCAACCCGTGACGCTGGCCCTCGCGCAAGCTCCTAGACTCACCGAACCTGTTGCCCAGCTACCTCGCTGCTGCGGACTGGAGGCGCTAGAATCCGCGACGGAGGTAACAGGAATGCCATTTCTGGAACGGGACGGGGTCAAGCTCTACTACGAGGAGAAGGGCACGGGCGAGCCGGGCCTGCTCCTGGTGCACGGCTGGACCTGCAACCACACGCACTTCGCGGCCCAGGCCGACTACTTTTCGAAGAGCCGCCGTGTCGTCAGCGTCGACCTGCGCGGGCACGGCCAGAGCGACAAGCCGCTACAGGAATACACGCTGGCGGGCTTCGCGGACGACCTGGCCTGGATGTGCGACCAGCTGGGCCTCGTCCGGCCGATTGTCTGCGGGCACAGCATGGGTGGCTTCGTGACGCTGGTGCTGGCGGCGCGCCATCCGGACAAGCTGCGGGCGCGCATCCTCGTCGATTCGCCGTTCGTGCGCTCCGAGGACTTCGCGGCGCGCATCGGCCCGATCGTCGAGTCGTGGCAGAAGCCAGACTATCGCGCCAGTGTTGCGGGCTTCATCGAGACGATGTTCGCTCCGGCCGACGACCCCAAGATCAAGGCCCAGATCATGGAGGAGATGCTCTCGACGCCACAGCACGTGCTCACGTCGGCGATGAAGTCGATTGCGGCGACGGACACGGAGGCCGCGGCGATCACGGCCAGCCAACCGCTGCTGGTGATCTCCGCCGGCCTGTTCGCCTTCGACCTCACGAAGACGCGGCAGCTGGTGCCGCAGGCGTACCTGGGGCAGACGGTGGGCTCCGGCCACTTCAACATGGTCGAGGTGCCGGAGCAGGTGAACGCGATGATCGAGCGCTTCCTGGCGGTAGAAAAGTTGTAGGGCGTCGGAAGCCCTCTTTAGCGGGGTCCGGGGTGTCCCCGGCTTTCGACGCAGGAGTGCCGGAGCAGGTGAACGC
>CAZNHI010000295.1:0-3959 GCA_964572535.1 uncultured Dehalococcoidia bacterium | reverse complement strand
ATGACGTCCAGGATCGCCCCGCCGCCGATGATGATATCGGCGCGTATCGGGTTGATGCCGGGTACGGAACGGCGGTCTTCTAAAGGCAGTGAACAGAGCATGCGCATGCCGCGACGCAGGTCGGCGTAGGTCAGAACGTCGTCTGGCTGTCGAGACCGGTCCTTGAAGGCACGAATACATACATCCGCCATGTTTTCAATCGTCCCCGCGCTGCCGATCGCCAGGTCAAGCTGGTAAGCGCGCAGATCCGTCAGCGTGCGCGAGGCCTCGTTGCGCACATACGCGCGTATGCGCTCGTAAATGTCCGGGCTGACCGGCCCTTCGATTCCGCGCAGGAACTGGTTGGTAAGACGGATGGCGCCGAGCTTTAGCGAGTTCAGATAATGCGCGTCGTCCTGAGTTCCTACCGCAGTTTCCGTGCTGCCGCCGCCGATGTCGATGAAAAAGGCCTGTCCTGTACCGAGGTCAACGCCGGACGCGACACCGAGGTAAATGAGACGGGCTTCCTCTTTACCAGAGACGATACGCAACTCGATCCCGGCCTCCTGCGCCAGCTTGCGCAGGAAGACCTGCCGGTTGCCCGCTTCGCGAGTAGCCGCGGTGCCGACGGCGATGATCTCTTCGGCCCCGGCGGCGCGCGCGACATCGGCGAACCGCCGAGCGGCGGCTACGGTGCGTTCCATGGCCAGCGGCTGCAGCACGTGGCGCGTGAATTCGCCGTCACCCAGGCGCACGGTCTCTTTGAGTTGATGCAGTACGGTGCAGGCCTGGTTGGACTCGATCCGGACGACGAGCAGCCGGACGGAGTTCGTACCAAAGTCCATGAACGCGACCGTGTGGGGCCGGATGGTTGTTTCCGTGGTCATTGTCGGGATGCGGGTCCCTTCTATTCAAGTCCGAGCCAGTGCTCCATCAGCCACTCCTGCGAGCTAAACGGCTCCTCGCCGTCCGGAGGTAGGACGCGTTCGTAGCTCCCGTCCGGGAGCAACCTGCGTGCCTGCTTCGTATCGCGCAGGTGGACCTCGAGAATGTCATCAAGGATACGCTTGCGCAGCACCGCAGACTCGATTGGGAAGAGCACTTCGACGCGACGATCCAGGTTGCGCGGCATGAGGTCGGCGCTACCGAGCAGCACTTCATCCTCGCCTCCGTTGCGGAAGTAGAAAATACGGGCGTGCTCGAGGAAGCGCCCAACGATCGACGTGACCGTTATCGTCTCGCTGAGGCCGGCAATGCCAGGCTTCAAGCAGCACATGCCGCGAATCTGTAGATCGATTTTGACTCCAGCCTGTGATGCCTGGTACAGGGCAACGATGCATTTGTTATCGACGAGCGCGTTCATTTTGAAAGCGAGGTAACCGTCGCCGTGCTGCTTGTGGCGATGCACCTCACGCTCGATGCGCTGAATTACCTCGTATCGAATGTTTCCCGGCGCGACTAGGAGCTTGCGAAAGGACTCCTTGGCCGCGTAGCCGGTCATCGCGTTGAACAGGTCGGCCACGTCGGCGCCTATCGTTTCGTCGGAGGTCAAGTAGGAGAGGTCCGTGTAGATCCGGCTGGTGACAGTGTTGTAGTTACCGGTTCCCAGGTGCACGTAGCGCTTGAGGCCGCTGGGCTCTCTGCGAACGACCATACACATCTTGGCGTGCGTCTTAAGACCCACGACACCGTAAACGACGTGGACGCCTTCGTCCTCAAGGGCGCGGGCCCAGGCGATGTTGTGCTCCTCATCGAAGCGGGCCTGCAGCTCAAGCAGCACCGCGACCTGCTTGCCGTGCTGCCGGGCTTCCATGAGTGCATCGACGATCGGTGAGTTGGCGCCAACGCGATACAATGTCTGCTTGATCGCCAGGACGTTCGGGTCATTGGCAGCCTCCCGGATCAACTCGACCACCGGCGTAAAGCTGTCGTACGGGTGGTAGAGCAGGATGCCCTCCTCGGTGATCAAGTTGAATACGCTTTCCTTGCGAGTCAACGCCTCAGGCACGTTGGGCACAAACGGCGGGAACTTGAGCTCCGGCAAGTCAATGCGTGTCAGCTCCATGAGGTCAGCAAAGCCGAGGTGCTCCTGCGACTGATAGACCTGGTATGGCGATAGGTCCAGGTTGCGCATCAGGATGTCGCGAATACGATCCGGCGTTCGCTGATCGATCTCGAGCCGGATCACGCTGCCCCACTGCCTCAACTCGATTAGCTGTTCGATGTTGGACAGCAGGTCGAGGGCGCCCTCGTCCTTGATGTCGAAATCAGCGTCGCGGGTGATCCGGAACGGATAGGCGGCAACAACTTCGAGGCCAGGGAAGAGCATATCGAGGTTGGCGGCGATCAGGTCCTCGAGCCAGACGAAGTTGCCACCGGCCGGGACCGCGAGGTCGCCTGGCACCTCGACGGCGCCTTCGCCGGGGATGGGGACAAGCCGGGGAAAGACATCGGCAACCTTGACTCGGGCGAAGCTTTCTCGCCCTTTTCTGTCACGGACGACCACAGCGAGATTGAGGCTCAGGTTGGAGATGTGCGGGAATGGGTGGGCCGGATCGAAGGCCAGGGGCGTAAGGACGGGAAAGACCTCGCGGGCAAAGTAGTCACGCAGGGTTTTACGTTGGTGCTGGTTTAGCTCTTCGTAAGGGAAAATGCGAATGCCTTCGCGCCTAAGCCCGGGTATGAGGTCCCCGTGCCAGAGCTCCTCCGCCTCCACGAGACGGCTTGTGAGGTCTTCGCGAACCGCCATCAGCTGCTGCAGGGGCGTCATGCCATCGGGGGGCGTCTCGACGGCGCCCCCGGAGACCTGCCCCATAAGCCCGGAGATTCGCACCATGAAAAACTCGTCCAGATTGTTGGCGTAAATTGCCAGGAACCTGACGCGCTCCAAGAGCGGCGTTTCCTTCTTGAGCGCTTCTTCGAGCACGCGTTCGTTGAACCGGAGCCAGCTCAACTCCATGTTGAAGAACTGCGGCTCCGGCTGACCCGATTCGGGGACTGATTCGACGGCAGATTCTTCCACTTACGACCCGCGCTACTCGGGATCGAAGATCGGAGTAGACGAAGGTGGCTCAGACGCAGGGGGCGTCACCGTCTCCTCGTTGCTTTCATCAGGTGCAGCCTCAGTCGGTGTTGCGAGCGAGCTGGCTTCAGAACGCTCTTTCCACTTGAGGCTAAGCTCAAGGGAGGTCTTGCTCCCCCCACGAGAAGTCTTCGCTTCGACGTCCAGCGAAAGCTTGGGCCCAACCGGCGCCTCGAGTGTCCGCTCGCGGGTGTACACCACGAGGCGGTTTTCGCGCAGAGCCCGAGCAATGGCCTCAAGATAAGCCGCGGCGTCCTCGATGTTGATTTCAGTGGTATAGCGTGCCGCGCGACGTTTGGCTGAACTGACGTCCAGTAGCCCGGACTCATCGCGGTCTTTCTTAGCCAACGTCAATCTCCCCTCCCGAGGGCGGCTCGTGGAGACCCCCGGCCTGCGTCGAGACGATTGCCTCATCCGCTTGCTCGGAAGACCCACCACTAGCCGTGACGTTACCAGCTTATGGGCGACACCGTTAACGGCTCGTAAACGCGAGTTAAGCCATGGTTAACAAAGGGCCCCCAAAAGCTGAGAGAGACGTCCCGTGCCAGCGAAAAGGCTAGCCAACAAGTGCAGCCAGGAAAGCAAAGCTTCCAACCCACAGTCGTGTCGAACGCCAGCCGCCACGCCGAGACAGGGATTGCTAACGGCGAGCGGATAGACCCTCGCCCAGAATTGGCGTTGTACAAATTGCAGCTGTCGGAGCTGCTGCGCGACCACTACCCGGACGAGCACGCCGCGGCCATCGAGCACCTCGACTTCGCCATCGCCGAGCTTACGGAGATGAAGATGCAGCCGGCGCTGGAGCGCGCCCTGCGACATCGGGGGCTACACGATCAGGCAATAAGTGTCACCAAGCGCTGCTTAGCTTGGCTGTGGCGAAGTGAGACGCGTTTCGCGG
>CAZNHI010000294.1:0-3960 GCA_964572535.1 uncultured Dehalococcoidia bacterium | reverse complement strand
ACTGAGTGAGCGAGTGCGCACCCCGCCTCCTGATTGCACGTCCGGCCTTCAGTTGCTTCTCGCGTACAGGGTCTAGGAGTGAGGTTGGGGGCAGCGCGGCTATAATCGAAGGGCTCGGAAGGCTTTGCCGGGTAGTGTAACGGTAGCACAGGAGCCTTTGAAGCTTCGCGTCCAGGTTCGAATCCTGGCCCGGCAGCCAGCAGCTAACGTCACGTTGGTATAAAATCGCAGCATTCCCCGATAGCTCAATCGGTAGAGCGGGTCCTTCCGCCGAAGGATTAACCGCCAGGTTCGAGGTTCGAGTCCTCGTCGGGGAGCCATCCCTCCTTTCATGTTCAACGTGTACGTGCTGCAGAACCCGGACGGCCGGCTCTACGTTGGCCATACGGACGATCTTTCTGGCCGTCTTGAACAGCACAACGCTGGACTCTCCCGATGGACCAGCAGCAGGGGTCCCTGGCAGTTGGTCTATCACGAGGAAGCTGCGACCCGTGCGAGTGCCATGAGACGAGAGAAGCAGCTAAAGGCTGGACGTGCAAATCAGGAGCTGAGGCGCAGACTCGCTCAATCGGTAGAGCGAGTCCTTCCGCCAGAGGATTAACCGCCAGGTTTGAGATGCGAATTCTAGCCAGCGGTCACCAGCAGAGGTCACGTTGGTGTAAAATCGCAGCATTCCCCGATAGCTCAATTGGTAGAGCGGGCGGCTGTTAACCGCCAGGTTCGAGGTTCGAGTCCTCGTCGGGGAGCCACACCCTCTCGGGTGACGTTCCGGTATGCTGGATGGGCCGCTTCCTGGCTTTTCCATGAATCTGAGACCCGCGATCCTCCTGGCTTCCCTGCTTATCTTCGTCTCGGCCTGTGGACGCGGTGGAGAGAAGGCGCCCGCGACGCCGGATCGCGCGACCGAGGTTGCGGAGGCGACGGCAACACAACCTCGGCCCAGCGTAGCGCCGGAGTCCACGCTCGTGGCCGCGACGCCACGAATCGCGACGCCGCAACCGGCCTCGACAGCAGTCCCGAATACGCGCCCCGATGGCCTCAGCTTCCGCTTCGGGCCGGGAGTCGACTCCTTCGACCGGTCGCTGATTGTGCGGGCTGTGGAGGTAACGCGTGAGCTGCTAAGGGACGAATCGGGTGTGCAGCCACCTGCCGCCGTGTTTGCCTACGAATCGCCGGGCGAGCTGGCGGCGGCTTTCGCGGAGGCTGGGTTGGCGCAGTCGTGGCGCGCCGAGGGGATGGCGGAGCGCCTGTCGCGGACGATAGCGGAAGCGAGCTACCGGGGCATCGTGATCAACACCGGCATCTCGGCCTGGAAGGAGATGGACGCGACAGAGCGCCTGCGGGCGGTGGCGCACGAGTTCGTGCACGTGATCCAGCTGGAGCACACCGGGCTGGACGTTGCCAGCGAGACGTTCACCGCGCCGATTACGCAGGCGCCTCCAGCGGGCCCGTTCTGGCTGCTGGAGGGTAGCGCCGAGGTCGTTAGCTGGCTGGTGCTCCAGGAGCTGACCCTGGGGTCTTACACAGAAGCGCTGCTGGACTACGCCGGGGCTTCGAGAGGCGGTTCGAGCGACCTTTCAGAGTTGGAGGGGTACTTCGGTTTCGCGCAGGGAGGCAGGCAGGGTCTGGGCATCTCGGTACTGGCAACCGACTACCTGCTGCGCAGCCGGAGCCTGGACGGGCTGTTCGCGTTCTGGACCGAGGTCGGGCGGGGCGCGCCGTGGCAGACCGCCTTTACGCGTCACTTCGGGCTACCGCCGGAGTTCTTCTACAGGGCCTTCGCAGATTATTACGAGACGACGTGGGCGAGTTTCACGAACTGATCCCGCGCAAGCTGATCTTGCAGCTCGACTTTGACGGGACGCTGACAGAGCGCGACGTCGACGAGGAGAGTGAGCAGAAGGTAGCCTCGCGGCACTCGGTGACTCAGGCTTCCGGGGTCTCTCCGGGACGCGTAACCCCAGTGCGTTCTTTGATGATTCGCCCGAGCGCTCTCAGGGTTCGGTTGACAGAGCCTGAGTCAGAGAACATCTCTGCCACATCCGGGTCAAGGACGACAACATTGCTTCCTTCAGCGTACCGGTCTGAGTACTTGCCGCGCGTGCCGGCGTGAAACTCGTATTCCTCGCGCATGTCCTCGTCTTTAGGTGGGGTCTTCTTCATAAGCGTCTCGTTCGCGCCTGCTTGCTAGCCGGGCGCTGATAATGCGAACGGTGTCTCGTCGTTCTGAATGTACCACGACCAGGAGCCGCCCGCGTTGAGAGAGACCGAGGATCACAAGGCGTTCTTCGAGCTCGGAATGATCCGGATCGAGAATCGTGAGTGATAGTGGATCCCCGAAGACCGTGGCGGCTTCGTCGAAGGCCACGCCGTGCGACCGCGCATTCCGGCGGTTCTTTCGCGAGTCCCACTCGAACTTCAAGCTCAATGACCCAGGCCTTCGTCACTGCGTGGGTTCACGCTAGTCTTCTTCCAGCGTGCTGGTGTCGCCCTCGGGGAGGCCGAGCTCGCGGGCCTTGAGCAGGCGGCGCATGATCTTGCCGGAGCGCGTCTTGGGCAGCGTCGCGATGAAGTCGATCTCTCGCGGCGCGATGCCGGGGCCGAGCTTGTCGCGCGCGAAGCCCATGAGCTCGCGGCGCAGCTGGTCGGTGGGCTCGTAGCCTTCCTTGAGCGAGACGAAGGCCTTGACGATCTCCATCGCCACGGGGTCAGGCTTGCCGATGACGCCGGCCTCCGCGACCGCCGGGTGCTCGATCAGCGCGCTCTCGACTTCGAAGGGGCCGACGAGGTGGCCGGCGGTGTTGATGACGTCGTCGGCGCGGCCGATGAACCAGAAGTAGCCGTCCTGGTCCTTGCGGGCGCGGTCGCCGCTGAGGTACCAGCCGTTGCGGAAGCGGCTGTTGTAGCGCTCCTCGTCGTGCCAGTAGGTGCGGAACATCGAGGGCCAGCCGGGACGCACGGCGAGGTCGCCCTCCTGGCCGGGCGGCAGCTCTTTGCCGTTTTCGTCGATGATGCCGGGGTTGATGCCAAGCATCGGTTTGCCCATGGAGCCGGGTTTGATCGGCAGCGTCGGGAGGTTGGCGATCATGATGGAGCCGGTCTCGGTCTGCCACCAATTGTCGTGGAAGGGCAGGCCGAGTACCTGGTTGCTCCAGACCACGCACTCCGGGTTGAGCGGTTCGCCGACGGACATGGTGTAGCGCAGGCTGGAGAGGTCGTAGCGCTTCGGGACTTGGTCGCCGGCGCGCATCAGCAGCCGGATGGCCGTGGGCGCCGAGTACCAGACGGTGACCTTGTACTTCTGGATGATCTCGTACCACTTGCTAGCCGAGAAGCCGCCCTCGTAGATCACGGACGTGAGGCCGTTGGTGAACGGCGCGAACATGCCGTAAGAGGTGCCGGTGACCCAGCCGGGGTCGGCGGTACACCAGTAGACGTCGTCCGGATGCAGGTCCAGAACGTACTTGCCGGTGGCGTAGTGGCCCCAGACGGCCTGATGCACGTGTACGGCGCCCTTGGGCTTGCCCGTGGTGCCGGAGGTGTAGCACAGCGACGAGGCCGTCCGCTCGTCCAGCGCCGGCCACGCGAAGTCGTCATTCTCTTGCGCGACGAGGCTCTCGTAGCAGCGCGCGAACTTCGACACCGGCGCCATGTGCGCCTCGTCCGTCATGGCGATCCAGCCCTTCACGCCCGGGCACTGCGGCTGCAGAGCCTCGACCAGGGACGCGAACGTCAGGTCGAACAGGACGTATCGGTCCTCGGCATGGTTGATGATGTAGGTGATCTGCTCCGGGAACAGGCGCGGGTTGACGGTGTGGCAGATCGCGCCCAGTCCTTGGATTCCGAGCCGGTAGATGTCGCCGCCAACGCGGGACTGCCGCGCCGAATGCGGGTGGGTGTATTCCTCCGGGACGAACAGATTCGATACCGCATAATCGATGCTGCCGGTGGCGCGTAAGG
>CAZNHI010000293.1:0-3995 GCA_964572535.1 uncultured Dehalococcoidia bacterium | reverse complement strand
ATCCGTCGCTACGGCCGGCGGCTGGGTGACGACCACGACCTGCGGGTTACCCGTCGCCGCGGGCTGGTTGGCGGCTGAAGCCGCCTGGCTGCCCGCCCCGGCACTGCCACTCGTCGCTGCCGGGGGACCTGTCTGGCCATCAGATCCGGACGCGTCCGGAGACGCCAGCTCGGTGGACACAGTCTCAGGCATCGGCGTCGCTGCCGGGTCCAACGACGCTGCCGGCGGAGCGTTGAGCAACGTCGCGGGTGCAGAAGAGCCACCCTCCGTAAAGACGACGGCCGGGGAATCGCCGACCGAACCGTCGAAGACGCCCGCAGCGAATAGGCCGCCGGCGATCGTAAGAACGCCTCCGGCAACGAACAACAAGGGTACTTTTCCAGGATTGATGGCGGGCCTCCAGGTCCCCACGCTCTCGTGGGTTCTTCCCGGAGGCCGCGATCCATACAGCGCTAACCGAGTATTGAGTAGGTGTTAACCAGCCCCTCCATTGGCGGTCCCTCTTATGAATAATCGTCAGGAAAACCCCTTGCTTTACACATGCAGGTGGTGAAACCTGCGAATCTCACGTAATCGACTACCCTCACTCGAAAGGTCTCGATGAATCGGGCGCCCGATCCCGCCGCAGGCACCTTCGCCGGAGCCGACGGCTGCCCGGCGGGCTGGGTCGTCGTTATGGCCACCAAAACATCTGACGCCCTGGCGCTTCTCGACGTGCGAGTCGTGCCGGACTTTGCGGCGATTCTCGAGGCGACATCCGCCTGCGTGGCGGTCTCCGTCGACATCCCGATCGGTCTCAGTGAGGATGGGCACCGCCACGCCGACTCTCTGGCGCGCGCGCGTATCGGCCCCCGGCGCAGCAGCGTCTTCCCTGCCCCACCACGATTCGCCCTGGACGTCCCAAGTTACGCAGTGGCCAACACCGCTTCGAAGGCGCGATTCGGCCGTGGCCTGCAGCGGCAGACCTTCAACATCCTGCCCAAGGTCAAAGAAGCGGACGCCTGCATGACGCCCGCGCTTCAGGACCGCGTGGTCGAGTCACATCCGGAGGTCAGCTTTTGGGCGCTGGCCGGTGACGAGCCCCTACTTCATCCCAAACGCAAACCACAAGGACGGGCCGACCGGATGCGTATCCTTGAGACAGCCTTTGGCTCCGCCGTCCGCGGCCTCTTGCCGCCCCGTGGCGCCGCCTGGGACGACCTCCTCGACGCCTGCGTCCTCGCCTGGACCGCCTCCCACGTAGCCGCGGGCACCGCCGTCCACCTCCCCGCACTGCCGCAGCGCGACGCCCGCGGCCTGCGTATGGAGATCGTGTACTAGCAGCAGGATCTGGCCAGCAGGCGCAGCGAATCGCGCCCGTACAGGCTGCCCGCGTTGCCGCCCTTGTTCCCTGCTCCTGGTTCCTTATTCCTATTTCCGGCTGAACCGCCGCGCCAGCTCGTCGGAGCTCAGGTGCAGCATCGTCGGGCGGCCGTGAGGGCAGGTCTGCGGCGTCTCACACGCCTCCAGCTGCTGGATAAGGTCGCGCATCTCCTCCGTCGCCAGGGCCTGCCCCGCCCGCACCGCGGCGTGGCAGGCGAGCGAAGCCGCCACGCGCCTCCTCGGATCCGCAGGCGAGTCCTCCCGCGTGAGCATGTCCAGCAGCTCGACAAACGCCCGCGAAGGGTCGTCACGCCTCAGACCGGCCGGCGCCGCGCGCAGCAGATAGCCGCCCGGCCCGAATGGCTCCACCTCAAAGCCGTGCTGCGCCAGCGCCGGCATGAATGACGTGACCAGCGCTTGCTGCACGGGCGTCAGCTCCAGCACTGCTGGAGCCAGCAGCGGCTGCGATGCCTTTACGCCCGCGAGCTCGGTGGCCAGAAAGCGCTCGTACAGTACCCTCTCGTGCGCCGCGTGCTGGTCGATCAGGTACAACCCCGCGGGCCCCTCGGCGATGACATAGGTTGTGCCAGCCTGCCCCAGCGGCCGCATAATCGGCAGGCTGGACGGTAGCGTCGTCTGCTCAACCGTCACCGGCGTCTGTCGCGGGATCAGCTGCGACTGGAGCGGCGACTGAGGCTCCAACGCGGAGCGCATCATGAAGCTCGGAATGCCCGTCGCCGGTAGCGGGCGCGGCCAGCCGCTTAGCGGCTCCGACCCCACCGGCGCCAGCCCGCTCAGCGCCCTGCGGATTGGACGCTGCACCAGCGAAAACACGGCACGATCGTTGCGCAGACGCACTTCCGCCTTCGCCGGGTGCACGTTAACGTCGACATCTTCCGGCGGCAGGCGCAGGTCAACCACTGCAATTGGATAGCGCCCCTTCTGCAGCAGCCCCGCGTACGCCTCCTCCACCGCGAAGGCCAGCGAGCGGCTGCGCACCCAGCGGCGATTGATGAACAGCGTTATGTAATTTCGAGTCGACCGCGTCAGGTGCGGCGGCGTGAACAGCGCCTCTACGCTGCAGCCCTCGCTCTCCTCCGTCGCCTCCAGCATCGCCGAGGCCACATCGCGGCCGTAGACGCCGGCCACGGCCTCGCGACGGCTGCGCGAGCCGCTGGTGGCGAACGTCTCGCGCCCGTCCAGCTTCAGTGAGAACGCGACCTCAGGGTAGGCCAGCGCATAGTGGCTCACTACGCTGCCGATTTGCGAGGCCTCTGCCCCCGCCGAGCGCAGGAACTTGAGCCGGGCGGGCTGCTCCCGAAACAGCGCGCGCACACTGAACGACGTCCCGGGCGGAGCCCCGGCTGCGCCCTGCTCCTGCATGGTGCCAAAGCTCAGCCGCACCCTCGCCGCCTTGGGCGAGTCGTGCTGGCGCGACACTGCTTCCACCTCGGCGACAGCTGCGATGCTCGGCAGCGCCTCTCCTCTGAAGCCCAGAGTCCGAATTGCACTCAGGTCGGCGTCGTCGTGCAGCTTGCTAGTGGCGTGCCGCGCGAACGCCAGAGGCAGCTCGTTAGCCTCAATGCCGCAGCCGTCGTCGACGACGCGGATCAGCGCCACGCCGCCCTCGTTGGCCTCGACGCCCACCCGCGTCGCGCCGGCGTCCAGCGCGTTCTCCACCAGCTCCTTGACGATCGATGAGGGACGCTCGACTACCTCGCCCGCGGCGATTCTGCTGGCGACTTCTGGCGGGAGAATACGGATCGACACGCTGCCTTATTCTAGCGCCGCGCGCCGTCCCCGCCTCAGCCGTTATGTCACCAATTAGGCTACTTCTCGCCCCGGCGCTGCTCCCCTAAAAGGGCCGGCACATGGCCTCGATCAGGCCGTACTACACGCCACGTTAAGGCTGGGCGGCAGGGCCGTCTTACTCTGGACTAGTTGGATTCTCGCCGCCTAGCATGGAGCCATGGCCCATCAACTCGAAGAACGAGCCGCACCCAGACCTGAGCTGCTACTGGCCAACTGGCGCAACGAGCTCGACAGCGCCCACCTTTACGTCTTCCTTGCCCAACGCGAGAGCGACGAGCAACACGCAGCGCTCCTGCGCGAAATGGCGGACGCGGAGATCCGCCACGCCGAGGTCATGCGCCGGGGTCTCCAGCAGCAAGGCGTCACCATGCCGGCCTTCCGGCCCAGCCTCAAGACCCGAATGCTCAAGCTGCTGGCGCGTCTCGGCGGGCCACGCCTCGTTTACCCGGTCCTGCACGGCAGCGAGATCAGTGGCACCGCCGCCTACGCCGCCCAGGATTCCGCCACCGCCGCCCTCGCGACCGAGGAGCGCTCGCACGCCCGTACTCTGGGCGAGCTCTCCCGCGAAGCTGTCACCGGCGGCGAGCGCTGGCATCGCTCTGCCGGCGGCGGCACCCTGCGCGCCGCCGTGTTCGGCGTCAGCGACGGCCTCGTCTCCAACCTCAGCCTGGTGATGGGCTTCGCCGGGGCCAGCGCCGACGCCAAGTTCGTCCTGCTGGCCGGCCTCTCGGGCCTCCTGGCCGGCGCAGCCTCAATGGCCGCGGGCGAGTACGTCTCCATGAAGGCCCAGCGCGAGCTGTTCGAGCGCCAGATCGAGCTCG
>CAZNHI010000292.1:0-4000 GCA_964572535.1 uncultured Dehalococcoidia bacterium | reverse complement strand
CGAGCCGGGTGGCGATTGCCCTGCCGATGCCGCGCTTGCCGCCCGCGCCCGTAACGATTGCCACCTTGCCTGAGAGATCGTACACGCCGTCCACCTCCTGAAGTTTGAGGGGATTGTAGAGGGTGGCGGCACTTGATCCGGCGTGGGAGGGTTTGCGAGGATGGAGGCCGAGGGAAATCTGATGATCGACGTTTCGAACTTTGAAGAGCAGGTGCTGGCCCGGAGCCGCGAGCAGCCGGTGCTGGTCGATTTCTGGGCGCCGTGGTGCGGCCCGTGCCGCCAGATGGGCCCGATCCTGGAGAAGCTGGCGGAGGAGCCGGGAGCGCCGTTCACGCTGGCCAAGCTGAACACGGACGAGGACCAGACGACTGCCGCGCTGTACGGGATCCGCAGCATCCCGGCGGTGAAGTTGTTCGTGGATGGCAAGGTGGTGGACGAGTTCATCGGGGCGCTGCCGGAGGCCCAGGTGCGCGCCTGGCTGCGCGAGGCGATCCCCAGCGAGACGCGACGCCTGCTACAAGACGCGCGAGACGCCCTGGCTGCCGGCGACGCGGAGCAGGCGGAGTCGTTACTGGAAGAGGCCGTGACCCTGGAGCCGGCGAACGCCGAGGCTGCTCTGCTGCTGGCGAAGCTGGTGGTGTTCAAGGACCCGGCGCGAGCGGAGCAGCTGTCGCAGACGCCGGGCGCCGCCTTCGACGAGGCCCAGGCGGTCCGACGTATCGCCGGGGCGCTGAGGGATGACGTGGCCGCAGAGCCGGCCGAGGAGCCGGCGCGCGAGAGCTACGTTGCGGGCCTCGAGGCGCTGCGGTTGGGAGATCTGGATGCTGCTCTCGTCAGTCTTATCGATTCGGTGCGGCGCAACGGGCACTACCACGAAGATGCGGCGCGCAAGACGGCGCTGGCGCTGTTCGCCGTGCTGGGCGACAAGCACGAGCTGACGCGGAAGCACCGCCGCGCGCTGGCGCTGGCGCTCTTCTAGCGCTCCGCATCCTCTGAGATACCCAGGCCGATGTGCAGGCAACCGAGCATTGTGTAGTAGCCGATGTTGGCTATGAGGTCGACCACGCCCTGGTCGCCGAGACGCCGGCGTGCTTCGTCGAAGGTTGCCGGCGAGAGGCTGTGGTTGCGTAGTAGCTCGCGCCCAGCGCGGATCGAGATGGTGATCTCCTTCGGGAAGGCGTCCACTGGCTGGCCGCTGGTCACGGCGTCGACGAGGGCGGCGTCGATGCCGAGGTTGGCGCAATCGCGGGTGTGGATGCCGCGCTCGTAGGCGTTGCCTATCTCGGTCGATGCGGTGAGGGCTGCCAGCTCGCGCAGGTTGTCGGGCAGCGTGGACTCGAAGCGCACGTATGAGCCGGTGTGTGCGATGCGTCCGGCGAGGTCCGGGCTGTTGAGGAGCACCGAGTAGCCGTCGCTGACGCGGCCGCGTGTCTTGACCAGGTAGTCGTGCACCTCGCGGTGCTGCTCCGGGAGTTGGCTCTTCTCTTTGAGCTGGGGTAAGCGTGGCATTTGGGGTCCTTTCAGGTTTGAGGGCCGGTCAGGCGGCGGAGAGCGCTGCGACCTGGCGCAGCTCGTCCGGCGTCAGGCGCCAGTCGCCGGCGAGGCCGTTCTGCTCGATCTGCTCGACGCGGGTGGCGCCGGTGATCACGCTGCCGACCGCAGGCTGACTGGCCAGCCAGCCGATCGCCAGCTCCAGCAGGGAGTGCCCGCGCTCTGCTGCGAAATCGGTCAGACGGGTGAGCTTCGGGTAGTCGGCGTTTTCGAGGACGCCGGCGTAGAAGGGGATGCCGCTAGTGAGGCGTGTGCCTTCAGGGGTCGGCAGGCCGGGCTGGTACTTGCCGGTGAGGAGGCCGCTGGCCAGCGGGTAGAAGGGCAGTACGCCCATTCCGTAGCGTTGCGCCGCCGGCACAACGTCGCGCTCGATATCGCGTTCGAGGAGGTTGTAGCGGTTCTGGGCGCTGGTCAGGGGCGTGAGGTGCTCCCGCTGCCAGACCGCCGCGGCTTCGGCGAGCTGCAGGCCGCTGTAGTTGCAGCAGCCCACGTAGCGCACCTTGCCGGAGCGCACCATGTCGTCGAGCGCGCGCAGCGTCTCCTCGATCGGCGTGGTGGCGTCCGGGAAGTGCACCTGATAGAGGTCTATGTAATCGGTGTCGAGGCGGCGCAGGCTGGCTTCGAGGGCGTCCAGGAGGTAGCGGCGCGACGCGCCCGCATAGTAAGGCCCTTCGCCCATGCGCCCGGAGCCTTTGGTGGCGAGGACGACGTCGCGGCGGTGGGGTTTGAGGGCGCGGCCGAGGTACTCCTCCGACCTGCCACGCTCGGCGCCGTAGACGTCAGCGGTATCGAACAGCGTCATGCCCAGCTCGAGGCACTTGGCGACGATGGCGTTGGTGCCGGCCTGGTCTACCTGCCGGCCGATGTTGTTGCAGCCGAGCCCCACCGCCGAGACGATGAGGCCGGAGTTGCCAAGGTTTCGGTATTCCATAGACGTCCGCTCCCGATTTGCTCTGCAAGGCAAAGTACTTGACACGAGTTGGCCAAGCCCTATCCTTGGCGTCATGCTAAAGCATGGACAGCGCACGCAGCGCGGTCATCGCCACTCTGCCAGGGTCCGGGAGGACGCCGCTGCAGACCTGCGCCTGATCCGGGAGGCGATGGACCACTCCTCGCGCTTCACGGACGTGCCGGGCGTGGGGATGATGCTGATCGGCGGCAGCGCGGTGATCGCTGCCTGGTTGGCCGCGTTTGCGGAGTCAGACCCCGTCTGGGTGGCGATCTGGGGGTTCGAGCTTGTGGTCGCCGTGACGATCGGAGCCGTGGCCATCGCCTGGAAGGCGAGGTCAAGCGCCACCGAGATGCTGGCGGCGCCCGTACGCGGCTTCCTGCGGGGAATGATCCCGCCGCTGGCGGCGGGCGCCATACTCGCCGTCTTCTGCGCGAAAGCCGGGCTGGTGGGCAATCTACCCGGCGTGCTATTGCTGCTCTACGGGACCGCGCTGCTGACCGGCGGCGCCCACTCCCTGAGCGTGGTCCGCTTCCAGGGTGTGTGTTTCATGCTGCTGGGAGCGCTGACGCTGTTCGTCCGAACGGAGTTCGGCGACGCCGCGATGGCGCTGGGCTTTGGCGGGCTGCACATTGCCTTCGGTGCGGTGATCGCGAGGCGCTACGGTGGCTGAGATAGGACTGGAAGCCCAACGCAGGCAAGGACTCGCAGGGGCGCAGGAGGAGACGCCACGTCGCCTGGAGCAGCCGGAGGCGGGCAGGTTCGACGCGGTGATCCACGAGCGCACGCGGCTGGCGATGGTCGGAGCGCTGGCTGCGCGCGACCGGCTGAGCTTTGCGGAGCTGAAGGCGATCCTCAAGACGACGGACGGCAACGTCAGCGCCCACGCACGCAAGTTGGAGGAAGCGGGCTACATCGTCTCGCACAAGCGCTTTGAGGGCCGCATGCCGCGTACCGAGTACGAGCTGACGGAGGCTGGGCGCGGGGCGCTGGCTGCCTACCTGGACCACATGGAGCGGCTGATCAGCTCGCTGAGGCGGCTGTAGCCCAGCCCCTTTTTTGGAGATTAACTCTGCAATGCAAAGTACTTTCTGGACGGCGACTAAATCGTGAATCGGAGCAAGAAGTCGATCTACGACGCCGCTGAGAGCCTGACGAAGCTGGCGCTGGAGCCGAGCGCGCTGGACGCACGGACTGGCGGCCGCGTGATCGCCGGGAGCGTCGCGCTGGGAGTGGCCGGCGACGCACTGTTCTATCACGCGGCGCCGGGGCTCAACCTGGCGCTGTGGCTGGCGGCGCTAATCGGCGTCTACCTGCTCTCGTGGAGGGGAAGCGAGAAGCGCCCGCCGGTGCAGCAGCTTGTGCTCCTCGGCGCGGGGCTAGTCTTCGCTGTCCTGGTCGCGTGGCGGGGCTCCCAGACCCTGCAGGCGCTGAATCTCGTGGCGGCCTTCGGCTGCCTGACGCTGGCGGTGGCGCTGCCGGCGGGCGCGGCGCTGCGGC
>CAZNHI010000291.1:0-4002 GCA_964572535.1 uncultured Dehalococcoidia bacterium | reverse complement strand
CTCAGAGGCGCCCGCCACCGAGACCGCAGCACCGGCGCGCCGCCGCCGCACCACCAAGAACGCCGAGTAACAGGAACGAGACATGGCTCACAAAAAAGCAGGCTCTAGCAGCAAGAACGGGCGCGATAGCAACGCAAAGCGCCTCGGCGTGAAGCGCTATGACGGCGAAGTCGTCAAACCCGGCATGATCATCGTGCGGCAGCGCGGCACCCGCATTCATCCCGGCAACAACGTTGGCTTGGGCCGCGACCACACTATCTTCTCGCTGGTCGATGGCAAGGTAAAGTTCGCGCCCTACGCCAAAGGTCGCCGCAAGCAGGTCAGCGTCTACGGAGAGGTGGCAGTCTAATGAAGACCGGAGTGCACCCGAAATACATCGAAGCCACGATCAGCTGTGCTTGCGGCAACACCTGGCAGACGCGCTCCACCAAGGAGACAGTCCACCTCGACATCTGCAGCCGCTGCCACCCTTTCTTCACAGGTGAGCAGCGCATTGTGGACACCGCCGGCCGCGTCGAGCGTTTTCGCATGCGCGCCGCGAAGGCCCAGCCCCGGCGCTAAGACGCAGCGAACCGAACATGAAGAGCCGTCTCTTAGGCGGCTCTTTTGCTTCTTGCCATCCCACCATCCACCAGCGCATCCCCCTTTCCTGGAGGGAGAGGGTCAGGTTGAAGGCGTGCCCCGTCCTTCAAGACCAGGCGAGGTGAACGCCACCGTCACTCCTGCTCCGGCGTCGGGGATTTGGTGCTGTTTGACGCCCGCAGACCTGAACCAGCCCCCGTTGACATACTCCGGACCCTTACCTAGATTGCGCCAATCACAAACGAAAGGGCCACGTGCAATGAAAGACATCCTCATCGGCTTTAGGACCTTCATGCTGCGCGGCAACGTCATCGACCTCGCGGTCGCCGTTGTCCTCGGCGTCGCTTTCGGCTCCGTGATTGATTCTCTGGTCACGAACATCCTCACGCCGATCATCGCCATGATCGTCGGCGAGCCCAGCTTCGCCGGCCTTGAATTCGAGGTCAACGGCGCCATCTTCGGCTACGGAGCCTTCTTAGACTCGCTGATCTCTTTCGTCAGCGTCGCCGCCGCGATCTACTTCTTCGTAGTCGTACCCGTCGCGCGCATCACCGCCCGCATGCACGCCGGCGAGATCGCCCCGGACGCGACCACAAAGCTCTGCCGCGAATGCCTCAGCGAAATCCCGGTGGCTGCCCGCCGCTGCGCCTACTGCGGCCAACCCGTCGCCTGACAACCCGTCAGCTAACCACGCCCTATCCCACTCAAAAACGTAGCCGAGGCTTTCGAGCCTCGGCGTCATCTTTGTACGGCGAACCATCGTCAACATCGTAGGGGCACACGGCCGGGCACCCCTACATCCGTCTCTCAAACCCTCGCGAAATCCGTGCCAATCTCGCCAATCTGTGGCCAGAACGCGAATCGCTCTACGGCTCCGTCGTTCCCTTCAACCGCTCCACCAACAGCCAGGCGCCCGGCAGCACCATCGATGCCGCCATCAGCTTCATCAGGTCCCCCACGATGAACGGATACAGCCCGCCCTTCAGCGTCTTGTCCAGCGTGGTCGACCCAACGATCAGCTCCGATATCGCTTTGCTCCCGCCCGGCGGCACCCAGTCAGTCCCGATCAAGTACCCCAGCCACAGCAGGCCCGGCACGTAGATCAGCGCGTTCGAGGCCAGCATGCCGACGTGCACCCACTGCTTGCGGTCCCAACCGCGTTCCGCGAGGTAGCCGGCCAGCGCCGAGGCCAGGATGAACCCGACGACGTAACCGCCGCTCGAAAGCTCCCATAGCAGCCGCTCGTTGCCCTTCCAAGGCAGGATGAAGTGTAGGTCCCAAGTCCCGGCTGTCGGCGATACCGCGGGTGTGAACACGGGCAGCAGGAACATCCCCGCCAGCGTGTACAGTGCCATCGCTCCCCCGCCGCGCCACGCGCCCAGAGCTCCGCCCGCGACCAGCACCCCGAAGGTCTGCAGCGTAATAGGAACCGTCGTCCAGGGCAGGCGCACCTGGATTTGCGCGCACAGCGCCACCAGCGCCGCGCCACCCAGCATCAGCGTGATATTTCGAGCCCAGACCGCCAGGCGACTGTCGGAATCGATTCTCGGGAAGAGAGCGTCGGCCAGCGTCGGCGAAGCGGCGTATTGCATCAGCAGCCTCCCTGCTGTCCTTCCTGGGAAGGACGCCGCGCCCATAATGGCTCAGGCCTCTGCTTAAGAGAAGCGCCGCTTCTTCCGGACGGCGGGGTGAGGTCAAGCGCCCTTAGTGCGCCCTCAGGACATCCGTCCAACCCAAAGCGAAATTCGTGCTAATCCGGCGAATCTGTGGCCATCGAAGCCCTACTCCGGCTCCACCAGGAAGAGCGCCACCATCCCGTTCTGATAGTGGCTCACCGGCTGCTGACCCGGCGGCAGCTCCACTATGTTGCAGATCAGCATGTACTTCCCCGGTGTGAGGTCCAGCGTGATCGACTCCGTTGTCCCTGCGCCGAAGGGCTCGATTTCGTCGAGGATGTTCACCTGCGACTCCACGACCTTGCCGCCCTCCATGGGTAGGTCCTGCGGGGGCAGGTCGCTCTTGACGATGACGAACTCGTGGGGCACCGTCCCGTCGTTTGTCACCGCGAACTTCGTCTTACCCTCGCTCACTTCCGAAACGACCGCCGTCACCGTCCACTCCGTCAACGACACGGCTACGTCCGTGGTCTCGTCCCCGCCGCCACCGCACGCCGCCACTAGCAGCGCCGCCAAAACACCAATCGCCAATACGAATCTCATAATGCAGGCCCTCCATTGCCCCCAGATTAACCCAGACCGTCGCGCCGATTAGTCTGCCATATGGCCATGATAGACCCGCCTTTCAGCCCTGTGTAGACTCGACGGACCATGACTGAAGGTGCTTACGGTTCCTGGCGATCTCCCATCACAGCCGACCTTATCGTCTCTGCGAGTATTGCGTTGGGGCAGGCTTGTTTTGCCGGCGCTGACGTGTACTGGCTGGAATCGCGGCCGACGGAGGGGGGCCGTTATGTCATCGTGCGGCGGCGGGCTGACGGGACCACCGAGGACGTGAACCCGGCGCCCCTGAACGCCCGCACGCGAGTCCACGAATACGGCGGCGGCGACTTCGTAGTGGGCGAGGACGGGACGGTGTACTTCTCTGACTTCGCCGACCAGCGCCTGTACTTCGCACTATCGGACGGTCGCGAGCCCGTCGCGCTGACGCATGGCGAGGGGATGCGCTACGCGGATGCGGTGATCGACGGGGTGCGAAATCGCCTGATTTGCGTGCGCGAGGACCACTCGGATGGGAGCGCCGGGGGAGAAATGGGGAAGAATGGGCGTTCTACTACGCCTGTCGAGGCGCGGAACACGATCGCTGCGATTGACCTGACGACGGGCGACGAAACGGTGCTGGTGGAGGGCGCCGATTTTTACGCGTACCCCCGGATCAGCCCGGATGGCGCGTCGCTGTGCTGGATCGCCTGGGACCACCCGAACATGCCCTGGGACGAATCGACGCTGAGCGTGGCGCGGTTCGAGGCGCCGGGCGGGCTCGGGGAGGCCGAGTACGTCGCGGGCGGCAGCGGGGTTTCGATCTTTCAGCCTGAGTGGTCGCCGGACGGGCGGCTGTACTACGTGTCGGACGCGAGCGGGTGGTGGAACATTTACCGGACGGTGCGGGCAGACGAGCAGGTTGGCGAAGAGGCAAAGAGGGAGCTGGAGGGTGGGGGTTTGGCGGGCGCTTCGCATCCTTCGACAGGCTCAGGACGAACGGATTTTGGGGAACCTTCGGCGGGCTCAGGACGAGCGGAATCAGGGGCCTCAGGACGAACGGATGAGGAGGGCTCAGGACGAACGGGATGGGGGAGTCCTTCGAGAGCCTCAGGACGAACGGATGAGGAGGCAGGCTCAGGACGAACGGGATGGGCGGGTCCTTCGAGAGCCTCAGGACGAACGGATGAGGAGGCGGGGTCAG
>CAZNHI010000290.1:0-4013 GCA_964572535.1 uncultured Dehalococcoidia bacterium | reverse complement strand
TGATCCCAGGTAGGTACGGCCGCCGTGGTTCTCGAAGCCCGCGAGGCTACCGCCCTGCCATTCCGCCGCGAGATTGCCAATCAGCCGCTTTGTCCCCGGCCCGGGGTGCAGCGTATAGAGATCGAAGACGCCGGCGCCGCGCATCTCTTCGCCCTCGGCGCCGCGGTAGAAGCGTCCCGATAGCTGGTAGCCGCCGCAGACGCCAAGGAACACGACGCCGTCCTCAACCGCCTCGCGTAACGCCCCCTTGGTCGCCGCAAGGTCGTCCGCCACGAGGCGCTGTTCGCGGTCCTGCGCACCGCCCATGAACACCAGGTCGAAGGTGTCCGGCTGCAGCGCGTCCCCGGCTTCCAAGGGCGTGACATCGAGATCGATGCCTCGCAGGCGGCAGCGGCGCTGGAGGCAGAGGATGTTGCCGCGGTCGCCGTAGATGTTCATTTGAGACGGGTAGAGGTGGCCGAGACGCAGCGTTCGCTGGTTGCTCTTGGGGGCGGGCGTGTGTTTGCGAGCCGGTCGCGTGGTCATGAGCGCCAGAACGGGTCTTTGCCCGACCGCTGTGCCAGTATCTCGCGCACGGTGAGCATGGCCGTGTACGTGGGAATGACCGTGAGTGTGCCGGCCTCCGGCGTGGCGCGGATCGCCCTATCCAGCGCCGCCGCCACGTCCGGCTCGATGTCGAGGCTGGATTCGTCCCATTCGGCGTACTTGAGGCGCAGCGCCATTTCGGCAGCGCGCGTGCCGCTGACCACGGTGCGCTGCAGGCGTCCTGCGGCGACCTCGAAGTCGGCGTCCCAGACCCAAGAGATGTCGCGGCCGTCGGCGATGCCGTCGTTGAGCACAATTAGTGCCGTGCCGCGGCCGGGGTCCAGCAGCAGCGTGGAAAGCACCTGGTTGATGCCGGCAGGGTTCTTGCCCAGGTAGAGCTCAACGCGGCGTCCGTCAACCTCGAACGCCTCCTGGCGACCGAAAGCGGCTCCCGTCGAGGTCAGGGAGTCTATGAGGGCGTGGCGCGGCAACGATAGCGCCTCGGTGGCGCCCGCGGCGGCGAGCGCGTTGTAGACGTTGTACAGCCCGCCGATGCCCAGGCTGAGCGTCGACTTCTCTCCGTGCGATTCGAGCTGGAATCGCGCTTCGCGCCCGTCGCCAAGCTTGACGAGACGCGCGGCGATGGTTGGACGGGGGCGTTGTCGGCCGCAAGTGGGGCAGCGCCAGTGGCCGAGGTGCCCGTAGAACGCGACGTCGTAATCGAGGCGGGCGCCGCAGCGGCAAAACAGCGCGTCGCTGGCGTGCTCCGGCGCGCCGGCGTGCAGCTTGCGGTCCTCGACGCCGAAGTAAACGACGCCGTCTCGTCCTTCGCCCAGCGAGGCGACCGCGGGGTCGTCCGCGTTGAGCACGAGACGCAGACCGGACGGCGCGGCGGCGATCGCGCTGCGCCAGAGGGCTGCGACCGCTTCGACCTCGCCGTAGCGGTCGAGTTGATCGCGAAACAGGTTCGTGAACACCGCGACGCGGGGGTTCAGTTGCGGCAGTGCCGGCGTGATCGTCGCCTCGTCGACCTCGAAGACGCCGATGCGCCGTTCAGCCTCGTCAAGGCCTCCGTCGGCGTCGACGGCAAGGGCCAGGGCAGAGGCGATGCCGCGCATCAGGTTGGAACCGCTGGCGTTGGCGAGGGGCAGCAGGCCGGCGGCGCGCGCCGTCTCGCTGATCAAGAGCGAGGTAGTGGTCTTGCCGTTGGTGCCGGTAATCACGATGGAGCCCTGGCCCAACTGGGAGGCGAGTTCGCCGATAAGGCCGGGGTTAAGCCAGAGGCCGACAAGCCCGCTGGCCGCGGTGCCGCCACCGCGCTTGAGGGTCCGGCTGGCGAAGGCCGTTGTCTTGGCCGCCCAAACGGATGCCAGGGTGCGGGCTGCTCCCATACTGTCTAGCGCTGTCCGCGCAATGTCTCCTGGGGGAAGAAACGCGCCGCCAGGAGACGCAGGAGGTCATCCTTGCTGACGACGCCGACGACGCGGCCTTCGGAGACCACGGGCATGTGCCAGGTGCCGTCCGTCTCCATGCGCTTGAGGATGCTGGCACCGTCCTCGCGAGGCATGGCGACCGGTACCTTTTCGGCAGGCAGCATGACGGTGCCTGCGGAAGTGGCGCCGCGCTCGAGTTCCGGCACGGCAGCGACTTCCCGGTGCGTCACGATTCCCGCGACATGGTCGTCGCGGTCGTTGACGAAGAACATGTAGCGCCGTCCACCGCGATCGGCAAGGTAGTGCAGACGGTCGTCAATCTGGGCGGTTTCGAGATTTGCGTTCATGATGTCCTCGGCGGCGTGGCTGGTTAGGACATCGAGCGCGAGCGCCTGGAACCAGCTCTGGCGCGCGGCGTTTTCGAGGTAGAGGCCGAGGAATACGAAGAGGATGCCGTTTATCGGCGAAACGCCGAGATTCTGGAACATGCCGAAGAACGCGAGTGCGCCGAGGATCATCAGCGTGTAGCCGATGCTGCGGCCCGTGAGCGTGGCCACGCGGGTGGCGCGGGTGGCGTTGCCGGTGATGCCCCAGATGATCGAGCGGAGGACGCGGCCGCCGTCCATGGGGAATCCCGGCGCCATGTTGAAGAGCGCGAGCGCCAGGTTCATCACGAACAGCCACTGCACCACGATGCCGACGGGCGTGTCGTCCGAGAAGCTGGTCAGCCACCAGACGACGAAGAAGAGGACGGCGATAGCGAGGCTGGTCAGCGGCCCGACCACCGCCATGACGAACTCGTGCAGCGGCCGCCGCGGGTCGCCGGTGATCTCCGAGACGCCGCCGAACATGAACAGCGTGATGCTCTTCACCGGGATGCCCTGGCGTAAGGCCACCAGGCTGTGCGCGAGCTCGTGCAGCAGGATGGAAGCGAAGAAGACGACGCCGCTGGTGATCGCCATGGTCCAGTGCAGCACGCGGTCGTCGTGATGGGGCGAACCAGCGTCGAAGGCTGCGTTGGGGTAGACGTTGAGTGCAAGGTAGGACGTGACAAAGATCAGGATGAGGAACCACGACAGGTTAACGAGGATGGGTATCCCCATCACACGCGCTACCTGAATGCTGGTGTTCACCGTACGTCCAGTCTACGCGACCGGCCGAAGCCTTGCTATCGAGACTGCAATTTCGCGCTGCGCAGGCGCAGTGAGTTGGCCATGACGGTGACGGAGCTGAACGCCATCGCGGCGCCGGCCAGCATGGGGTTGAGGAAGCCGTACTCGCCGAAGGCCCAGCTCAGCCACGCCGGAACGCCTGTCCCGCTGAACAGCAGGTAGAGGACGCCGGCGGCCACCGGGATCAGCGCCACGTTGTAGGCGAAGGCCCAGAACAGGTTTTCGCGCACGGTGCGCATGGTGGCGCGGCTCAGGGCGATCGCGGTGGACACACCACGGGGGTCGCCGCTGATCAGCGTCACGTCGGCGGCCTCCATCGCTACGTCAGCGCCGGTGCCGATGGCGATGCCGACGTTCGCTTGCGCCAGCGCGGGGGCGTCGTTGATCCCGTCTCCGACCATCGCGACGATGCGGCCCTCGGATTGCAGGCGGCGGACCTCGTCGACCTTCTGGGCCGGCAGCACCTCCGCGATCACGGTGTCGATGCCCACACGGGCGGCTATCGAGCGCGCGGTTGACTGGTTGTCGCCGGTTAGCAGGATGACATTGATGCCCTGGTGGCGCAGCGAGGCGACGGCCTCGGCGGCCTCCGGCTTCAGCGTGTCGGCGATGGCGATGGCGCCCGCGGCTGCGCCGTCGATAGCGACGTAGACCACGGTCTTAGCCTCGGCCTGCAGCGCCTCGCCCTTCGACGCGAGGTCGCCGAACTCGATACCGCTCTCGGCCATGAGGCTGCGTGTGCCGATGAGCAGGCGCCGGCCTTCGACGCTGGCGCGCACGCCTTTGCCGGGTTCGGCCTCGAAACCGCTGACGTCCGGCAGGTCGAGGCTGCGGTCCCGGGACTCGCGCACGATGGCCTCGCCTAGGGCGTGCTCGGAGCCAC
>CAZNHI010000289.1:0-4020 GCA_964572535.1 uncultured Dehalococcoidia bacterium | reverse complement strand
CAGCGCAGGCCCACGCCTCAGGGCTGCTCGTCGGGAGGTGGTAGGTCGTACTTCGGCTTGCTGAGGTTTACGCCCTTGGGAAAGGCGACGGTGTGGCAGCGGTGCAGCAGCCTTCGCAGCAGCGCCGCCGCCATGGGGCCGCGGCCCAGGAACTTCGGCCATTCTCGATATCCAAGGTTCGTCGTGATCAGGGTCGGCTTCTTGCCGTAGCGATTTTCGACAAGGCGGAAAAAGTTGTTGATCTGCCCCGGCTTGGGCTCGACGTAACCCAGCTCGTCGATGAGCAAGACGTCGACCCGCGATAGTCGCTTGAGCAGACCTTGCGTCGAGCGATCGGCCATGCTGGCCGAGAACTCGTCGAACAGGTCCTGCGCCTTGACCACACGCCCCGTGCGCCCGGCGTAAAGCGCCTTGAGCAGGATCGACGAGGCCAGCCCCGTCTTGCCCACTCCCGTGCCTCCCATCCAGACGATGTTCTCGGCCTGGGCGATGAAATCCAGCTCAGCGAACTCCTGGTGCTGCTTCTTGCTCACGCAGGGCTGCAGGTGGAAAGGGAAGGTCTCCAAGGTCCAGCGATCCGGCAGCATCGCCTGCCGGATGCGGCCCTCCACCGAACGTCGGCGCTTGTCCTCAACCTCCTGGCGAAGAAGATCGAGGAGGAAGGCGCTGTAGCTCGTCTTCTTGGCCTGCGCGGCCTTCAACTCCGACTCCACGATCTCTCGCATCTTGCGAAGCTTCAATCCCTCGAGCGCGGCGTGAATGTCAGCGATCATCGTCGTCCTCCTTGCCTGGACTTTCCAGCCCGTATAGGCCCAAGTCGCTGGGCGGGGTGCTCGCCCCCTTGAGAAACTCCGCGCTCGTCTCGTAATCCTGCGGCTCCATCGGCAGCAGATAATCCTGCCGGGCCATCTCGCCCAGGATGATGGCCTCGATGCGGCCCACGTCGTAGAGCCCGTGCTCGGCCGCGCGCTCCACCGCCCGCAGAAGGTCCTCCGTCTTGTGCTGGCAGAGCAGCGCGTAGAGCTTCCTCAGGCTCCACACGTAGCGATGCCCCCGCCTGATCTTCAGCCGCGTCAGGTAATCGATCATCGCCGGACCCAGCGCCTTCAGCCGCTCTTCTTCCGGCAACACGCTCGTGGGCCGCCTTCCGCGCCGGGCATGCCCTTCCAGCGTGGACTGCCTGCGCCCGTTAGACCCGCTGAGCTTGCCGTGGCGCGCCAATTCCTCGTGCCCCTGCAGCAAGACGATCTCTTTCTCGCTCTCGCGCACCGTCATCGTCGTTCCCAGCGCCTTGGCCGGCGCCGAGTAAGCCATCCCGTGCAGGTGGACATAGCCGTAGGCGTCCACGGTGCGCCGGTGGATCTCGTAGACCTCCGGCACGTACAACGGCAGTTCCACTAAATGCGTCTTCTCGGCGGCAAACAGCTCCCGCGGACTCGCGCCCAGCTCGCGCATGCGCCTCACGTCGGCCTTCTCGTCGAGCCACGCCTGCGCCTGAAGATTTAAGTCCGCGTCGTCCTTGAACGTCCTCCCCGCCAGGAAGTTCCGCTCGACATACCAGAACGGCCTCTCCACCTTCCCCGACCGGTCCGCATGCCCCAGCTCGTGCGCCAGGAACTGAAAGCCGTAGCGCTTCTCGAAGGCTTCCATCTCCGGCGACACCTGCGCGTTCTTGCCCGTCCCGCAGGCGATCACCACGTGGCTGTTGTCGATCACGCACTGCCGGCAAACCCCGCCGTTGGCCTTGAACGCCTCCGTCAGGAAGATCTTGCAGTGGAACCGGTCGAACTTCTCGTAAAAGCGGATGAACAGCCGCCGGCTATAGCCCAAGACCAGGCTCGCGCACTGCCGCTTGACCTTCCTGCCGCCGATCTCGATCGTGTAGGGCGACGTGTCGTGCTGCATCTCCTCGCCGGGGCCCGTCACGATCCGCCCCGACGCAACCTTCTCGACGACCCCTATACCCTGTCTTCGGCAATAGCGCGCCATCGTCGTGTACGGCACCTCGACGCCGTAACGCCCCTTCAGTTCCTCGTGCACGCGCACCAGGTTCCCGCGACAGCGGCCGTGCAGTTCCCGCAACGCCTCCCGCATCCCGTCAAGCCGATGCGCCCGATGCGACGGCGATACCTCCCTGCGTCCGCTGGCCAGCACTTCCTTGACCGCCGTCCGACTGACTCCCAAGTCCCCCGCGATCTTGCGGCTGCCGTGGCCCTGCCCGTGCAACGTCAAGATCGCCGTCCGTACTTCCTGGCTGAGCATGTTCCTCCTCCGTGTTCTTTCCTTGGGCGGCACGTAATCCCTCGGCCGCCTCCTCCAACAAAGCCAAACGCTTCGCCGTCTTGTCCCACGCCGGCCATAACGCCGCGCGCGCCGACGCTCCCGCGTCGTAGCCCAGCACCTCGGGCAGGTTGCGCGTCAGACCCAGCGCCACGTTGCCCACCAGCTCGAGCTGCTTGAGCACCCGGTTCTCGGCCTGGCTTAGTGCGGGATCCAGCGCCCCTCTCGCCGCCGCATCCAACGCCTTCAAAAACCGCGCCGGATCCTCCAAGATCCGCTCCCGCGCCGCGGCACCGCTTCGGCCCAGGTGCTCGCAGACCAGCGCCACTTGGCGGCTGGTGAGCTCCGCCTCCATGATCTTCTCGGCCAACCGCTCGCATGCCGGAGCGTTGGCGCGCGCCAACGGCAGGAGGTGCTTCATCGCCGACCACGATCCCAAGGCACCGCGGCGCACGCCCTCGAGCACCGCGTCCGGCAGCTCCTCCACCAGACCCAGCCGCCGGCTTGCCCAGCTCTTCGAACGTTCCATCGCCGCCGCTACCCTCCCCAGGTCCCACTTGCCGACCCGGTGCAGCTCGTAGACGAGCCAGCCCTCCTCGATCGCGCTGCGGCCGGGGCCGCTCTCGGCGCGGTAGGCTGCCGCCAGGGCCTCGGCCGGCACCGCCTCCAAGACCACCGCCTTCACCACGTCGCGGCGCAGCCGGCGCAGCGCTCGCACCCGCTTGTGGCCGTCGATCACCACGAAACGGCCTTCGGCCTCGGCCACGACCAGGATCGCGTCCTGCTGACCGTGCTCTTCGATCGAGGCCAGCACCCGCGCCTCGCGCCGGCCGTCCGCCACGCGAAGCCGGCCGTAACGTTCGTCCAGCGCGGCAAGACCAAGCTCCACGACCTGCATGGTCCCGGTTCTAGCTTTCCTGCCTCCCGTCGTCGATAAAGTCCTGTGTTACGACGAAATCCGCCCATCCCACCGACGAGGATCCCGGTCACAATTCCTGTGTTACGACGGCCTGGCCCCCCACATGCGGCGCCCACCACGCCCGCGCCCGCCTTCGCCACATCCGCGCTGCCTCTCGAGCGCGATATGCCGGACTCCCCACCCGATATTTGCGCATGTAGGTTCGCCGCGGACCTCGTCGCCTCACGAGCAGGGCCTTGCACCACTCGGGATCGCTCCGGCGCCACGCGCGGTCAAGCAGCCGCTTGAGCTTCCGGCGACACTCGGCGCTCTTGCAGACACGCTGCCTGGCAGCCATCGGAAGATAGACCTCGAAATATTTCCGGCAGAACAGACAGCGCTTGCGCGCCATAGGCGCCTTGGCCATAGCGGCAGGATAGCCCTCGCGGCTCCCTATAAGAGGAAGGCCGTTGGCGTTGGTTTGATCTTGAAATCAGCCGACCAGGACGGTCGGCTCGTTCTTGCAGTCGTTGCGCGGCGGTTCAGGACGAACTGGAGGTGCTTGGGGGTGGGTCGTTTTCAGTGAGCAGAGGTGGGTCGTTTCTAGTGATCGGCAAAGTACGAGTCCTGGTGAAAGTGCGGCTCCACCAGAGGCTCCAGGTACATCTTGACCACGGTCTGGGCTATTCTGTCGGCGACTGTGGGAATCCCCAGTCGCCTCTTGCCCCCGTTGTCCTTCGGTATCTCCACCGTGCGCACCGGCGGTGGGAAATATGTCCCCGACGACATCCTATTCCAGAGCTTGTAGAGGTTGTTCTTCAAGTCCTTCTCGAACTCCTCTA
>CAZNHI010000288.1:0-4026 GCA_964572535.1 uncultured Dehalococcoidia bacterium | reverse complement strand
AGACGTTCTCGAACGTGGCGGCGGTGCCGAAGCCGCAGTCCGTGCCCGCGATGACGTTCTCGCGGCCGACGATGTTGGCGTAGGTGACGATGCGGTCGGCCACCAGCTCCGGGTGCTCGACAAAGTTGGTCACGGAGTCGATGACGCCGGGGATCAGCAGCTTGCCGTCCGGTAGCTTCGTGTCCTGCCAGACGCGCCATTCGTGGGCGTGGCGTGGGTTCGAGGCCTCGACAGAGTAGGCGGCGGCCTTGACTTCCAAGACGACCTCGACAATCTCCTTGAGTTCGACGTCGCGCATGTGTGGCGCCTCGCCGTTGCCCCAGCAGACGTGGAAGCGCACCTGCTCCTCCGGGACCCCCGTGAGCGCGTAGTTCAGCGCTTCGACCCAGAGGCGCTGGCGCTTGCGGAACTCGGAGATCGGCTTGTCGCGGAAGTCGGGCAGGGCGCGGTCGATGCACATCTCCGGTGCGTCGATCTGGACGATGAGGCCGGCGTCTGCGACAGCCTGATACTCGTCGCGCATGACCTCGGCGATCGCTTGCACGTAGGCTTCGTAACTGGGGTAGTAGGCGTTGGACATGCGCTGGGCGATGATGCCGACCGAGGCGCAGGGCACGAAGGCCTCTACGACGTTGACCTTGCCCAGCGCTGCCTTGAGGTTGTCGATGTCTGTCTGCAGCGCTTGCTTGTCCTTCCAGGCCAGAGGGCCGACGCACTCCGGGCGGGAGCTGAAGGGAGTGGTGAGGCGCCGCGGGTTGCGCCAGGCCTGGTAGCCGGGGAACTCTTCGCCCATGTTGACGTTGCCGGGCTGGGTGCTCACACCTTCGAAGCCGGCGAGGCGGTCTCGCACGTAGTGAATGAAGCTCGGCTTGCCCATCTCGCCGTCGCTGACGATGTCGATGCCCGCCTCGGCCTGCTGCCGGACGGTGTCGTTGACCGCCGCGCGCACGCTCTCAGTGAACTTCGCGTCAGCGGGAGCGCCGGGCTGGCGCGCCTGGATCATCTCGATTAGCTCGGGCGGTCGCGGCAGGCTGCCGGCGTGGGTGGTGAGCATGCGGTCCGTGCTGCGCTTCATGGTGTTGTCTCCTGATCGAGGGGATTGCTACTGACTTCGGGGCGTTTGGGTCCTGTCTCGGGTTACGTGCAGACTGGCAGACGAGCAGAGAGGCAGAGGGAGGGGAGGCTCTGCCATTTTGCCGCTTTGCCCATCGTCCTACCAGAGGCGGGAGCTGGTGATGCGGGCGCCCTCGGCCAGTGCTGCGAGCTTTGCCCAGGCGATCGACGGGACGACGGTGTGGGCGCCGGCGAAGGTCGCGAAGCCGCAATCGACACCGGCGATCACGTTTTCGCGGCCCACGACGCCGGCGTAGCGCTCGATGCGCTGGGCGACCAGATCCGGGTGCTCGATGAAGTTGGTTGTGGAGTCGATAACGCCGGGGATGAGGAGCTTGCCGTCCGGGAGCTTCACGTCCTCGAAGACTGCCCATTCGTGCTCGTGACGGGGGTTGGCGCCTTCGAAGGAGACGGCGGCGGAACGTGATTTCAGGACGGGCCCAATGATCTCGCGCAGGGGAATGTCGTGGTTGTGGGGGCCTTCGTAGTTGCCCCAGCAGAGGTGCAGGCGCATGCGGTCGGGCGGGATGCCTGCTGTCGCAGCGTCGAGTACTTCGAGGTGCAGGTCGACGACCTTGCGGAACTGCTCCAGCGTCAGGTCGCGAAATTGGTTGTTCCAGCCGGAGCCGAGGTCCGGGCAATCGAGCTGGAGGATGAAGCCGGCGTCTGTGATCGCTTTGTATTCGTCCTTGAGGACGTTGCCCAGTGCCCAGAGGTACTCTTCGTCCGTCTTGTAGTAGAGGTTGCCCTGGAAGCGCGCGACCTGGCCGGGTGAGACGGCGGTCATGAAGACCTCAACATTGGACGTGGGGGACACCCCCGTACCCCCGGCGTTGCCGGTTGCGGCCTTGAGGTTGTCGATGTCGCGCTGGACGGCGCTGAAGTCCTTCCAGGCGATGGGGCCGTTGCAAGAGGGGCGGGTGATGCCGCCGAGGCCGCCGCCGGTGCGGTAGGGCGCGAACTCCGGGAAGTCTGCCATGTCGCGGCTGGGCGACTGCGGGGTGGACTCGCCCTCGAAGCCGGTAAAGCGGTCCTTCACGTAGGTGGAGTAATCGGACTTGCTCCACTCGCCGTCGTTGACCACGTCGAGGCCGCTTTCGGTCTGCAGGCCCACGCACTCGGCGATGGCGCTGCGCACGCGTGTCTCGAAGGCAGGCAGGTCGGTGAAAGTGCCGTGGTCTTTGGCCATTAGCATCTCGAGGAGGTCGGCGGGGCGCGGCAGGCTGCCGCAGTGGGTGGTGAGGATGCGGTCGGTGCTGCGTTTCATGGGTTCGTCTCCAGTTCCACGGTTTAGGTTAGCTAAGAGGCGCGTGCTGCGTAACGGGCAGGCAGACTTGCAGACGAGCAGCAAATCTCTCTGCAAGGCTGCCTGTCTGTCACGTCTGCCAGTTCCGTCACGCCCATTTGCCGTTTTCGACGGCGTGCAGGAAGTCGGCGCAGAGGCGGTTGAACAGGGCGGGCTCTTCGAGGTTGATGCAGTGGCCGCTCTGGGGGAAGAAGGCGAGGCCCGAGTGCGGGATGTGGCGCTTCATGAACAGCGAGGGCTCGATGCAGGCCGCGTCTTCATCGCCGCAGAGGATCAGCGAGGGTACCTGCAGCGCCTGCATCTGCTGCTCCCAGACGAAGATCGTCGGACGGCCGGCCTGGACGCCGAGCTGGGTGAGCGCGGAGCCCTTCGGAGAGTGCTGCGCCAACAGGTCCGCGAACTCCTGCCAGCCGCTGGGGTCCTTGCGCTTGAGCTGCACGCGGCTGGGCCCGAGGCTGTACTCGCGCATCGCGGCGGCGCCCTCGGCGTCGAGGCGGGCTGAGAGGGCACGGCAGGTGGCCCTGAACTCGTCCGGGTTGGTGCTGCCGCTGCCCGCCGCGGCGATGATCAGCGCTTTCGCCATCTCAGGGTGTCGGATGCCGAAGTGCAGCGCCAGGGAGCCGCCCATTGAGAGGCCGCCGACGTAGGCCTGCTGGATGCCGAGATGCTGCAGCAGCCCGGAGAGGTCGTCGACGGCGATGTCCTGGCTGTAGGCAGCGGGGTCTTCGGGGACCTCAGAGGGCGGGTAGCCGCGGGCGTTGTAGGTGATGACGCGGTAGTAGCGGGAGAAGTAGTGCACCTGGGGCGCCCAGCTCTCCATGCTGCCGGCGAACTCGTGGCACCAGACCAGCGGGAAGCCCTCGCCGGACTCTGAGTAGGCAATTTCGACACCGTTGACGCGGGCGCTGGGCATGGCGTTGCCTCCGGATTGGACGTGATTCGCAGGTCTAAAGAACCTGCAGCTACGTGATTAAGGCGGGGTGATAGCGGCCCGGGCGCTCAGGCTGATTGTCCTGCGCCTGACTTCTTGCGCTTGCGCCCGGCCGCTGCGGCTTCGATCGCTTCGATCCGCGCTTTGACGAGCGTTTGCACCAGTGCCTCGGGCAGCGGCTCGCCGGGCGGGAAGCGCAGGGTGCCCCTGGAAGTGCCGTACAGAGCGCAGTGGTTCTTGGCCGCCGCGAAGTAGACCAGCGGACGTCCCTGATACTTGAAGGCCGGCATGCCGTAGCTGATCGCCTCGACGGCGTCGGGCGCCACGGCCTTGATCGTTCGGCGCAGCTCAGCGAGTGTTGCGCGCGCGCCGTCCGGTACGGCAGAGAGGTATCCGTCGATATCGGTTGGCTTAGCGTTCATGACGTGCCCTCGTGCTCGCTCTTGGGTTTCCTTTGTTCCAGGGCGGTGGGGGTTACTTGGCGCCGATGGGGGCGCGCTGGGCGGAGGGCAGCGGTTTGATCCACCACTTGTCCTCCCATTCGCCTTCCCAGATGTCGCGCAGGTTGGGCAGCACCTTCTCCGCGAAGAGGCTGACGTTGAACATCGTGCGCTCGCGGTCGAGGTTGCCGAGCTGCAGCAGGCAGAGCAGGTGGCCGATACGCAGGTCCTTGCAG
>CAZNHI010000287.1:0-4026 GCA_964572535.1 uncultured Dehalococcoidia bacterium | reverse complement strand
CCGCGCCGGCCGTCACGTACGCGGCCTCGGCGTCCAGCAGCTGCGCAATGACGCGTCCGCTGCCCTCTAGCAGCGCCTGCATGTCGGCGAAGCGGCGGTTGGCGGCCTCCATCGCCGCGCGCACGCCGGGCGAGAGCTGTGAGCCTCCCAGGACCGTGTAGGCGCCCGCGCAGTTGATCGCGGGTCGCGCGCCCAGATCGCGGTACAGGCGTTCGGGTTCAGGATCCAGCGCCCGGAGGCCAGGCCCGGACTGGGCTGCAGACATGGCCCCGATTGTAGCCTCCGGCTGTGCTGCCGTCTCGCGTCACCGCGAGCCCCGCGGCGAACTCTGCCACCACAGCCACGCCCTGATGCGCTGTCTAGAGTTCGATGCGCCTGCCGCGGTAGGGGACGCGCTCCAGATGGACGCTGCCGAGGCTGCCGGTGTGGGGCTGGGTGTCCAATTTCCCGTCACTAACCTGGGCGCCTAACAGCGTCTCCAGGAGGTAGATGACTGCACCGCAAGACCATGCTTGCGGTGCGTTGGCCGCGGGGTATGGCACCGGGGCTGACTGCGGCCGGCGGGGGTAGCCCGCGAACAACTCTGGAACGCGATGATCCGCGAAGTGGCCGGCGGCATCAAGGATTGCCGAGGCTATTACCGCCGCTTCCTTGCGAAAGCCGTAGCGCGCCATACCCGCGGCGATTAGCGAATTGTCATGAGGCCAGATGCTGCCGTTGTGATAGGAGACAGGGTTGTACAACGCCATCTCTGTTGAAAGCGTGCGCACTCCCCAGCCGCTGAACATGTCGGGTGACATCAGGCGCTGCACCACTGCCGCGGCACGTCCCGGCAGCGCGATTCCGCTCCAGAGGAGGTGCCCCGCATTGGAGGCGATGGCGTTTACCTGGCGCTTCCTGGCGTCCAGAGCCAGCGCGTAGAAGCCTTCTTGCGGCATCCAGAACGCCTCATCAAATATCTGGCGCAGGCGTTCCGCCTGGTCGTCCAGCCTGGAAGCGTCTTCCGCTTCTCCGACGAGTCGTAGCAGCGTCGCCATGCTGCGCTTGGCTTCATAGGCGTAGCCCTGTACTTCAGCTAGTGCGATGGGCACCTCGGCGAGCGTGCCATCCGCGAAAGAGATCGAGTCCTCCGAGTCCTTCCAACCCTGGTTCCGCAGACCGTGTCGCGTACGCCTTCGGTATTCCAGGAATCCGTCCCCGTCGACGTCTCCGTACTCATCGATCCAGGTGATGGCCGCCTTCGCGGCGGGCATGAGCGCCCGGACGAGCTCCAGGTTACCCGTCCATTCGTACGTTTCGAGAAGGAGCCGCAGGAAAAGTGGCGTCGCATCGATGGTGCCGTAGTAGCGGGAATGGGGCACTTGCTCCATCACGGAGAGTTCGCCCATGCGAATCTCGTGCGGCATTTTTCCCGGCTCGCTGTCGCGAAACTCGTCGATCTGCGTCGCCTGGAGGCTTGCCATGGTCTGCAACGTGCCGACCATCAGCTCCTGGCCCAGCAGCTTGGTCTGGATGGCGCTGATCATAGAGTCGCGCCCAAAGACGGCCATGAACCACGGCAGACCCGCCGCCAGTATCGGCGTGCCCTCCAGGTACTCCATACGCAATGAGCGCAAGCCGGCCACCGCCGCCTCATAGCAGGCAGCCAGGTTCGTGTCTTCCGCGAGCAGTTCAGGCACGTCGTCTAGCGGCTGGCGTGTCTGCGGCGGAGCCGGCAACAGCCGCCATTCTGCGAGTTGGTACGGCCCGAACGGCGGCCCGATCACACTTTCTACGCACGGCGTCGCCGCGGGGACTTCGCTGATCACAGGGAATACCGTGATGCAGGTCTTCCACTGCTCCTGAGGTTTGAGGACAACCTCGAACACTGCGCCACGCCCGCTGATCGAAGGCTCCCCAGTCAATTGGATGAGCGTGCAGCGTTCGAAGCCATCGCGCCTGTAGGTGAAGCAAAAGGCGTAGGCCGAGTGTTCCTCCAGGATGACATGCTCTGGTCTGCGGAGGCCCCTGCCGCCCCTAACTTCGAAGATGTCGGCAAAGTCCACGTCCACGGTCAATTCCAGGTGCACCGTGCGCGTGATGGTGGAGTGGTTGATCAGGCTGATGTCCTCGTGCATGCCCTCCGCTACATAACGGTCACGCACCATGCTTATGGCGCCGCCGGGAAGACCCCGCCGTCCTCGGTTGACGACGTAGAAGCTGGCAATGGAGTGGTTTGTTTGGGAACTCCCCACTGCCAGAGGCAGCCTGCCTTCTATGCTGACCCGAAAATGCGACAAGAAGCGCGTATCAGCGGCGTAGAACCCCTGCGTGGAGTTTGCCTCCACGTCTCCGCTGCGTCCGGAGATTGCAAAACTGGTCCCGGCCGTGACAACGATCGTGTCGGGCTGCATTGGCGCTACCTCTTGGCCGGGGTCGTTTCCTGCTCGCGAATGTCAAGCTGATCGTTGGGCGGGCGCTCCGTCCAGGCCTGGGACTCGCTAACCTCACTGGCGGGGAACAGAGTGCCGCCCAATGTCGACGGCGACGCTGTCACTGCCGCGATCCGCTGATATGCGGTCAGGTACTCGTCCGTCATACGGCCGACGCTGAACTTCTCTTCTACGTGGCGCCTGCAGACGTGAGGGCTAATCTGGTCCAAGCAGCGTGTTGCTTCCGCCATCTCGTCCAAATTGTCCACCACAAAGCCCGTTTCACCGTGGCGCACGACTTCCTGTGCGGCCCCCTTGCGCATGGCGATCACCGGCGTACCGCAGGCCATCGCCTCCGCCATGAAGAGGCCGAAGGGCTCGTCCCAGGTAATCGGCGCCAGCAGGCAGCTGGCGTTAGCGAGCAGCTGTCGCTTCAGGTTGTAGTCGGCTTCGCCGACGTACTTCACCATGTCTCCGTCAATCCTGGGTTCCACCTGGGTTCGGAAATACTCGAGGTCAGGGGCGTCGACGTTGCCGGCGAGGATCAGCCGCTTGCCAAGCCGCGTCGCGACGTCGATCGCGAGGTGGGCGCCCTTCTCCGGACTGATTCGGCTGAGGAACAGGAGATGATCCTCGCGGGGTCCGGGATTGAAGGGGTAACTCTCGCAGTCGATCGCGTTATAGATCACCCCGGCGAAGTTGGCCTTTTGCGGCAGCAGCGCCCTCGCAGAGTGGCTGATCGCGTTGTACCAGCCCTTGTAACGTTCGAAGAGGAGAAGCCAGTCACCCTTGAGTCCGCCGTGGAGCGTCGTGAGCATCGGCGTGTCCACGAGGGCTGCAGTGGTCATGCCTTCGAGGCAAGTGTGGTTGTGGATAACGTCGAAGTCGCGTGCTCGTTCCAGGCAGGCCACCACGTTGAGCATGGTGAGGACGCCAACATCGCGCCCGCTGCCACGAAGTAGGCGGTCCGAACCGGGAACCAGCCGTGCGCTTGTCAGCGAGTCGCCGCTGGCGAACAGCGTCACGTCGTGCCCCCGCTTGACCAGCTCCTCCGTGAGTAGACTAACGATTAATTCTGTGCCGCCGTATGCGCTGGGGGGAACACGCATCTCCAGCGGCGCGACCATTGCGATCCGCATAATCTCGCCTCCGGACAAAGGGGTTTGAGGGTGTTAGCACTCCGTTGTACGAGTGCTAACGGCAGTATAGCATGCGGTCCGGGATTCAACGGCGACCCTGCTCAACGGGCGCTCGGTCTCTCTTGCGGTTCTGCCACCACGGCCACAGCAGCTCCAGCCCCGGCGCGATCGCGACGCCGAACAGCCACGGGTCGGTGATCAGCACCTCCGGTCCGCCCAGCATCGCGAGCGCAATCAGGCCCCCAACCACGCCGGTGATCGCGAGCACAAGCGGAGACGCCCCGTGCAGGGACTCCTTGACCACGCCCCAAGCGTTCGTGAAGCCGAGCCCGATCCAGTACGTGATCAGGAACGGCCCTACGAAGTCCTCCAGGCGTCGTCGAAGAAGCCGCCGAAACCGCCGGACACGACGTAGCCGCCGATGACCAGGACCGGCAGTGCTATCGGCAGGACGTATCTGCGTATCACCTAGCGCC
>CAZNHI010000286.1:0-4028 GCA_964572535.1 uncultured Dehalococcoidia bacterium | reverse complement strand
GGCCAGCGGTGCGCGCTGCTCCTGCGCGGTCATGGCGCCGCCGGCCATGACGCGAATGGCGATTACGCCCAGTCCGGCGTTCGCGGCGACGTCGATGACGCCGGCCATGTCCTGGCCGCCTCCGCCGGCGCCTGCGTGACCGGCGCTGGGGTTGATGGCGTTGAAGTAGGACTGCATCGTCTCGAAGCGGCCGCTGGCGGCGATTGCGTGCAGAGGCTGCGTCTCGCCGACGCCGGTGAAGCCCGCGTGCGCGACGAGGCCCTCGCGCACGACGGCCTGGATGGCATCCGCGGTCGCCGCAAGCTGGTCGCCGCCGATGCCGGAGCCATCGGCGTCGGTCGTGGCGCGGATCGTGTTGTGCAGCTGTAGCAGGTCCACGGAGTCGCGGCCGAGGCGGCGCAGGCTGGCGACGATCGAGTTCTTGACAGCGGTTGAGGGGTCGCGCAGGTCGTCAGCGGAGAGACGGACCTTGGTGCCGAGGCTGAGCTGCCCCCAGGCGCCGAGCTGGGTGAGCACGCGGCCGGTGTTTTGCTCAGACTGGCCGTTGCCGTAGAGGGGCGCCGTGTCGAAGTAGGTGACGCCGGCGTCGAGGGCTCGGCGCACGGCGGCGACCTGCTGCTCGTGCGTGCCGCGGACCATGAGCCCGCCGACGTTGCCGCAGCCGTAGCCCAGCGCCGAAACCGTGAGTCCCGTCTTGCCCAGGGGACGCTGCTCCATGATTGCTGACCTCCTCGCCCGACTCCGCAGGCGTGTCCAGACTGCCGAATATCCAATCAGGATGATGGACGAGACGAGAGGTCTGACGCTAGCCGCGGAGACCGACGAGATTCTGGCGCCGGGGCGATTCTGGGAGCACGTCCTGGGTGGGGTCGTACTGGCCGTGGTGTCGTTTGCGGTGGTGCTGTATGCGGCCTACCACGGTTGGGTGGTCTCCGACCTCTCGAGCGATTGGGCTTACACAGGCGTCGGCTTCGGGTTCATGTTCTTCGCGCTGGGGGCGTTCGTCTTCGCCTTCGGCTGGGAGGCGGGCGATATGGAGAAGTCGGTGCGCCTGACCTTCTTCATCTGTGTCGTGATGCTGGCGACGATTGTCGCGCTGCTGATCCTGCTGAAGTCGAAGGGGACGGCGGCGAAGGCGGCGGGCGACGTCGGCAGCGCGGCGGCCTCGAGCGACGGCTACAACCTACTGCCGGTGCTCAACGAGGTGGGGTCGATGTTCGCGGAGGACGCGGACGAGGAATCGGCTAAGACGGTGGCGGAGATGCCGGAGACGCTGTTCCAGATCAAGTGTCGCGGCTGTGGGGCCAGGTTCGCGCCGGCGCCGCCGGACGCGAAGTGCCCGTTCTGCAACGAGGCGGCGCTGGCGGTTTAGTCTCAAACGTCCCTGGTCGCGTTCGGCTAACGTTACGTCGTGGCCGTCTTCGACCCGCTCAAGCTCGATTCGTTTGCGTCTTTGAACCGCACCCGTCTGGCTGACGTTGCGGCGATTGAGCATGGGCTGCGCGGTGTGCAGGCGGTGGAGCTGCTGTCCGCCGGGGCGTTGCGGCGGGCAATCGGCGCGGAGGCGACTGCGTTGGGGCTCGAGACAGAGTTGGCAGCGGGCGATGACCTGCTGTCTGCCTTTGACCGCTGTCTGGCGGCGGCGGATGAGGGCGTGAGGGCGGCGGCGGTCGAGCTGGCTGTGAGGTTTGGGAGGTACCTGGGGTATCTGCTCGTATCTCTTGGTGGTGAGCAATCGACCGCGGGGGTTGAGGGGGAGATGAGCGCGGCGTACCGGGGGCACTGGTCGCGCGTGCGGCACGTCGTCCTGGGCGGCGGCGTGGTGAGCGGCAACCTGGGGCGCGTGATGCGCGAGGTGGCGCGCGAAATCGTCAGGACGGTGGTCGTGCCGGGGTTCCGGCTGGACGTGCACGACTACGCGAGGGAGCTGGGGCTGATCGGCGCAGCGCTGGGCGTGAAGGACGCTGCGACGGCGGCGCTGGTCTACGACTTCGGCGGCAGCTGGGTGAAGCGAGGCTACGCGTCCCACGAGGACGGCGCGCTCGTCAGTCTGCGCCTGCTGCCTGCGCTGCCGGTGGCGCCCGATATGCACCCGGCGGACCTGCGGGAGGAGTCGGTGCGCGCGCTGGCTGAGGCGATGAGTCGCAGGCTGGCGGCCGGTTGGCGGGAGGGCCGAGAGTCCGGTCTGGCGCTGAGCCCGGAGGTGGTTTGCGCCGTGAACGGGTACGCCGATGCGGAGCAGCCGTCGGACGTGTATTCGGCGGTACGGGCGCTGGACGGCAGCGGCGATTGGCTGAGCGAGGCAGTGTCGAAGCAGGCGGGCGAGCGCATCGAGGTGAGGCTGGCGCACGATGGCACGGCGGCGGCGCGCGTCCTGGCGGGCGAGGAAGGCGCCGCGGTAATCATGCTGGGGACGTGGCTGGGCGTTGGCTTCGCGCCGCCGGAGGACGGGACGGTGGTCAGGCTTTCGCCGCGGTTCGTGGTCGAGCGTAAATGAAAACGGCCCTGGGTGGGCCGTTCGAGAGCGTATGGAGGCGACGCCCGGATTCGAACCGGGGATCGGGGTTTTGCAGACCCCTGCCTTGCCACTTGGCCACGTCGCCGTGTTTTGACCCTTCGACAGGCTCAGGACAAGTTTGGTGCCGAGGAGGGGATTTGAACCCCTACACCCGAAGGCACGGCCCCCTCAAGACCGCGTGTCTACCTATTCCACCACCTCGGCATTGCGGTGCACCCCGACCACGCCGGGGCGGTCTCTCGTGGTCCCGGCCGCGTTCGGAGGGCAGAATCAGCCTATCAAACGCCGGTCAGGGGCGCAATTTGGCTAGCGGTGCGCCTGGCGTTCGTGGATCAGCGCGCCGATGGGGTCGACGCCCTCCGGCACATCGAGGCCGGGGCGCTCGACGCCGCCCAGGTAGAGGAAGCGCATCGCGAGGTAGATGGCGCCGAGGATGAACGCTGAGAGGCCGACGCTAACGAAGTAGAACGTCTCTACGGTCAGGTTGGCTTCGTAGGTGTTCGTAAGCGTGTTAAAGGGGCCCTCGTATGTCTCCGGGTTGTCGATGGTGACGATGTAGGCGACACCGAGGCCGGCAACGGCGCTGATGAAGATCCAGGCCGGCAGGAGCTTCAGAAGAGACAACCTGTACGGCTGTGAGATCCGCTGCCAGACGAGCGCGCCCGCGATCAGTCCGGCGGCTATGAGCGGCAGCGCCAGGATCAGGCCGCCGGCGGGTGGGACCCAGTGGCCGTAGCCAACGTGATCTGCGACGCCGGCTGAGGCCAGCGATGCGACGAGAAGCGCCGCGCCGGAGAGCACCAGCGCGGCGAAGGGACCAATCAAAGCGAGGCGGGCGACGGTGTTGCCGGGCGAGATAACCAGCTTTGCCACGAACCTAGCGTAACCGATGTGCTGCAGGGCGGGGGCGGGCTGCCTACGCGACGGGGTCGTTGGGGTAGTAGGCGTTGCAGGCTTTGAGGCCGCCCTCGTACGCCTGCTCGAAAGCCGCCTTGCGCTCGGCGACGGTACCGTGGTCGCGCTGGGAGCTTTCGCGGGAGCCGATGAGGCGCATGAGGGCGCCGATGTCCTGCAGGTCGTCGTCGGTCTCCAGCCAGCCCTGGCCGTCAGCGTAGCGGGCCCAGGCGCCGGCGAAGCAATCGGCCTGGTTCTCGAAGTTGACGCTCTGGGCGGCGGTACGGGCGAAGGGCAAGCCGAGCATGATCTGGACGTGATGACCCCACTCGTGCGCCAGGGCGAGCGCCGGGGCGGCGTCACCGGCCTGACGGTAGAAGGCCCAGAGCAGGTCCTGGCCGACGTAGATGGTCTGGTTGCCGCCGCAGTACTCGTAGGCGTAGCCGTCGGAGCCGCCGCAGGCGGTGCGCGCGACGCGGTCGCTGGGGATGTAGACCAGGCGCGGGTCGGGCAGGTTGGGGTACTGCTCATCGAAGAACTGCTGCACCATCGGCTCGACGGCGTCCAGGTAGGCGTCCATCTGGTTGTAGGAGAATCGGCCTTCGAGGGACTGCGG
>CAZNHI010000285.1:0-4036 GCA_964572535.1 uncultured Dehalococcoidia bacterium | reverse complement strand
AGCCAGCGCTCCAAGGAAGAAGCGCACGACTACCGCTACTTCCCCGAGCCCGACCTGCCGCCCATCGCCGTCTCCCGCGAGTGGGTCGAAGAGATACGCCGCGGCCTGCCGGAGCTGCCGGAGGCCCGCCGCGACCGCTTCGTCTCCCAGTTCGGCCTCACGGACTACGAAGCCAGCCTGCTCACCGAATCGCGCGCCAAAGCTGACTACTACGAAACGACCCTGCGGCTGCTCGGTGGCCTTGAAGACAAGCCGGCCGCGAAACTCGTCGCGAACTGGCTGCTGGGCGACCTCTCCCGACTGCTCAACGACTCCGCCCTCGATCTTGACAGCGACGGCATGCAGCTCCCTGCCGAGGCCTTCGCCAGGCTGCTGCGCCTGCTGCAGGCCGGCTCGATTACCAACGCCGCGGCCAAGGAAGTGCTGCGCGTCAGCTTCGAAACCGGCTCCGATCCCGCCTCCGTCGTAGCTGAACGCGGCCTCGGCGCCCTCAACGACAGCGACGCCGTGCTAGGCATCGTTAGGAAAGTTCTCTCAGATAACGCTAAGATTGTCGCCGAGTACCGGAGCGGCAAGACAGGCGCGATCAACGCCTTGCTGGGTCTGGTCATGAAAGAGACCCGCGGCCGCGCCAACGCCGGCGAGGTCCGGACTCTTTTGCAGACGGAGCTAGACCAGGCGTCCTGAACGCCTGGCCCAGGAAGGGAATCCCGTAATTCTGCAGTTCCTGAGATCCCTGTCCCGTCTCAACCTGATGAAGTGGTTCTACTTCGGCATGCACATCAAGCGCTGGCTGGCGCTGATTCTCATCGGCATGACCATCATGGGCCTCGGCTTCGGCTACGTCCTCAGGGAGGTCTACTCCAACTACACCTTCCCCGGCTGGGTCGCGGACCTGACGCTGCAGTTCTTGCCCCGTCTCGTGCGCGCCGGCCTGTTCGTATTCGTCGCCTCCACCGTAATCCTCTTTGGCATCTGGAAGCTGAACACCTCGCTCCTCGCCGCTTTCCGCCGCACTGACGAGGGCCTCGTCGACGCGATCTTCCGTTATCGCTACCAGCAGCGCGGTCCCAAGGTCGTCGCCATCGGCGGCGGCACCGGCCTGCCCGTCCTGCTGCGTGGCCTCAAGGAGCTGACCAGCAACCTCACCGCCATCGTCACGGTCGGTGATGATGGCGGCTCCTCGGGACGTCTGCGCCGCGAGCTCGGCGTGCTGCCCCCCGGCGACGTGCGCAACTGCATCGCCGCCCTGGCTGAGGCAGAGCCCCTGATGACGCGCCTCTTCCAGTACCGCTTCAACGAAGGCGAAGGCCTCGAAGGCCACAGCTTTGGCAACCTCTTCATAGCCGCCATGTCCGGCATCACCGGCAACTTCGAAGAGGCCGTGCGCGAGACCAGCCGCGTCCTCGCCGTCCGAGGCCTCATCCTGCCCTCGACGCTCGCCCACGTTGCCGTGCACGCCCGCACCGAGGACGACCAGGAAATCAGCGGCGAGTCCGCCATCACCCTGGAAGGCAAGAAGATCAAGGAGGTCTTCCTGGAACCAGCCAACGTCCAGGCCAACCCCGAGACCATCCGCGCCATCCTCGAAGCCGACATCGTCGTCGTCGGCCCCGGCAGCCTGCTCACCAGCGTCCTGCCCAACCTGCTTGTCGATGGCATTCGTCAGGCCCTGGCGATTACGCAGGCGACCAAGATCTACGTCTGCAACGTCGCCACCCAGCACGGCGAAACAGACGACTTCTCGGTCAGCGACCACTTCGAGAAGCTGGTGCAGCACATAGGCCCCAGCCTCTTCGACTACATCCTGGCCAACGACAACGTCGAGGGCCCCCTGCCGGAGGCCTGGCACTCAGAGCCCGTCGCGGTCGATAGCACCCTGATCGATGGGGCGCGCGTGATCACAGCGGACGTGATCTCAGAAAAGAACCGCTACTACCACGACTCCGCCAAGCTCGCCAAAGAAGTCATGCGCATCTACAACGGCCGCAACCAGAGCGAAGCTGCGGACGAACTGGCTGCTGCGCGGGCGGCCCGTTAGACTGAACCTCTATGACATTCGAGAATTTCCTCAACGTTGGTCAGATCCTCGTCTCGCTCATGCTCATCCTGGTCGTACTGCTGCAGGCCAAGGGCAGTGGCTTCGGCGAGGGTCTGGGCGGCACCACCTCTTCTTTCCGAACCCGGCGCGGGCTGGAAAAGACTCTCTTCCAGGCGACGATCTTCCTCGTGATCATCTTCCTTGCCATGTCAGCCTGGAGCGTCAAGGCTATCTGACTCCGGTGCGCCTCTCGCGCCCGGCCAAGTTGCTGTGCACAATCGTCGCGGTCGCTGGCTCTTCCTCGTAGTCCTGCTCGCAGGCGTCCTCGGCTTCATTGGCCTCTGGTACCTCGTGCCCTCAGACTCCGGTGAGGTCGAGCCCGACTTCGGCGGCATCTACGTCGAGGGCATCGCCGGCGCCCCCGCGCGCGTCAACCCCTTCTACGCCACGGAGAACTCCGTCGACGCCACGCTCTCGTCCCTGATCTTCGCCGGCCTGACGCGCCTGGACGAAAACGGCCTGCCCTTCCCGGACCTGGCCCAGACCTGGACCGTCTCGCCTGACGGCCTCCTCTACACCTTCACGCTGCGGCCCGCCCTCATGTGGCAGGACGGCGCACCCCTGACAGCCGCGGATGTCACCTTCACCTACCAGCTGCTGCAGTCGCCCGCACTCAAGAACCCGCCGGAGCTGCAGCGACTACTCGAAGACGCCACCTTCGAGTCACCCAACGACTTCACGGTGACGGTCAGACTGCCGGCGCCCTACGCCCCGCTGCCCGCCTACCTCACGCTCGGTATCCTGCCCGCACACCTCCTGCGCACAGCCGACCCCGCGGCCCTCTACGATTCCGCCTTCAACCTGCAGCCCGTAGGAGCCGGCGCCTACCGGCTGCAGGCGCTGTCTCTGCAGCAGGCAGAGCTTGTGGCGCATCCGGCCTACCACTTCGAGCAACCGTTTATCCAGAACCTGGAGTTGCGCTTCTACCACGACGACGGCGCCCTCTTCGACGCCCTCACATCCCGTCAGATCAACGGCGCCCTCTTCGCCGCCAGCCTCGGCCCCACCGACTTTGTCCAGCTCGACCGCCGCCGCGACTTGCGCATCTCGCCGCTCGATACCGGTGCCATCACCTACGTCTACCTCAACCTGGACCTGCCGATCTTCTCCGACCGCCGTCTGCGTCAGGCACTGCTCTACGCCGTCGACCGAGGCAAGATTATCGACGAGGTGCTGCGCGGTCAGGCCACGCGCGCCGATTCGCCGATCCCTCCCGCCAGCTGGGCCTACTCCGGCTCCCTGACCCGCTACGAGGCCAACGCTGAAGTCGCGAACCTCCTGCTCGATGAGGCGGGCTGGCGCCGCGGCGCCGACGGCGTACGCCGTCGCGGCGGCCAGACCCTCGCCTTCTCGATTACGGCCAGCTCAGACCCGGTGCATACCGAAGTTGCCAAGCGCGTAGCAGCTGCCTGGAACGAACTCGGCGCCAACGTCACCGTCAAGGTCAGCGGCCTCACGCCCCTGGTGCGCGACCTGATCGAGCAGCACGACTACGAGGCCATCCTCTTCGTCAATGCCAGCGAGCCAGACCCCGACCCCTACAAAGCGTGGCACAGCGAAGGCCGGGGCGGTCGCGGCGACAACCTCTCGCTCTGGAGCAACCCCCGCGTCGACGCCATCCTCCAGGAAGCCCGCACTCTGGCGCCCCCGACGCGCCGTGTTGAGCTCTATCGTGAGTTCCAGGAAATCTTCGCGCAGGAGGTCCCCGCCATCCCTCTCTACGTCCCCACAGTCCTCTACGTCCAGGACGCATCGCTCAGCGGCGTGCGCATCGGACGGCTGGCCCAGCCCGGCGACCGCTTCTGGCAGGTCCAGGAGTGGTTCTTGAGGACTCGCTGACGTGCGCATCGTCTTCTTCGGCTCGCCCGAGTTCGCCCTGCCCAGCCTCAACGCGTTAGTTGCGTCACGCCACGATGTCGTCGCCGTGGTCAGCCA
>CAZNHI010000284.1:0-4052 GCA_964572535.1 uncultured Dehalococcoidia bacterium | reverse complement strand
AGCAGAATTTCTCGTAAAGCAGCTGGTAAAGCGTGAATCGACCGAGCCCGAGGTGTATTCTCCTTGACCACACGATGCCGTCATAGTATTCGTACAGCTCGAGCGCTTCCTGCCACATGTTTAAGGTGCATTGGAACAACAGGCCGCGATAGCGCTGCGCGCCGTATCGAGGTTCCGACTAAACACTTCTGAGATAGCGAGGCCATCGCGGTTAAGAGCATCGATAGTCTGAGGTCTACTATGGCTTGCGATGAACTTCAAGAATCACGAAAGTGAGGAAGCTAGTCGTAGTCTTGCCGCGCCTCCCCGCCCGAAACAGAAAGGAGGACGTAGATGCCTTCAAGCTCCCACGAGGACATTCGCAAGCTGTTGAAGGAGTTCGGTCTGACGGCGGACGAAACAGTGTCGGCGTACTTGGTGGAGACGAAGCCGACACAACCGCTGCACCTGCGCTTGGTGCTGGAGGACCTCACGCAGTACGAATCAAGCCCTTCTAGGACGCTGCGCGTGGAAGTCGAAGGTAACGTTTCGCCCTGACTGCTCGCGCTTCGGCGCCGGCATAGGAGAGACCATGGGATCGATCCAGACGGTCTTGATGCTGACGAACTTTAAGCGCCGCTAGTGGGGTCGGATTTACAGGTCGCCTGCCGGAACAGGGGTGGGGAAGTGCGGAGATCGCAGGCGGGGGACGTCTCTTGCTTTGCTGCCCTAAACCTTCGCTGCGTTCAGAGCTTCCCTGTTCACGATAATCTGCACGCTGCCGCCGTACACGTAGTCGACGTACTCGTTGCCAAGCCAGTAGTCGGGGAGCAGCGGTCGCTGCACCTTGAAGCGGTCACTCGCGATATCAGTCACGGTCCCGAGCACCTTGCCGTCCGCGCTGACTACCTTCGCTCCAAGTTCCAGTTCTGACGAGGTCACCATTTTCATACCTCCTCCCTCTCTGTATTGCTACCTCGAATACTTCCTCATGGGACAGTGGGGCCGGGTCGCACCGCATTTCCACCTGGTGAGGCGAACCGAGCATGATCCAGGAAGTGTCACCAAAACGTTACGCGGCGGTTATGTCGTCAGGCGGTGGCCGCGAGGCGCTTAGGGCTTCGTCAGACGAGTCAAAGGACGGCATACTGGAGGCGATGAGCATTGCGCAGAGGATGCGACTGCCCCGCGAAGTGCGGGTCGGCCGGACCGACCTTATCGCCCTGGGCAAACGTCTCCTCGCTGAGTCGAAAGACGATGACCTCGCCGGTGGGGCGTCCGAGCTTGCCTACCGCTTCTTCCTTGCCCTCTTCCCCTTCTTCATCTTTCTGGCAGCGCTGGGCAGCCTCGCGGCCGAGGGCTTCGGCGTCGTCAACCCGACGGACGAGATAATGAATGAGCTCGGCGAAAAGCTGCCTGCCGATGCAGCGAGCGTGCTGCGCGGCCAACTGGACGAGATTATCGGCTCGCGCGACGCAGGCCTGCTCTCGATCGGTATCCTCGGCTCTGTCTGGGCCGCCTCTGCCGGCATTGGCACGATCATGAAGAAAATGAACGCCGCCTACGACGTTCAAGAGACACGGCCCTTCTGGAAGCGCACAGCGCTGGCTATAGGCATGACCGTAGCCGGGGGCGCTGTCCTTGTGGCTGCCTTCGTCATCTTCGTCGTTGGCCAGGTCTACGGCCTGCGCATCGCCGAAGAGCTGGCCATGGGGAGCGTGGCCGCTACGTTCTTCACCCTCGCCCGCTGGCCCGCAGTGATCGTCCTTGCCCTCTCTGCCACGGCGATCCTCTATTGGGCGGCGCCTAATGCCGACCTGCCGCTGAAGTGGATCACGCCCGGGGCCGTCCTTTTCACTGCAGGCTGGCTGGCCGCGAGCTACATCTTCGGCCTCTACGTATCGAACTTTGGCAGCTATAACGTCACCTACGGGACGTTGGGTGGCGTCGTCCTCCTCCTCCTCTGGTTTTACATAATCGCCTACGTGCTTCTCCTCGGCGCCGAGCTGAACGCCGTGCTCGCCTCCCAGGCGGACGAGCCGCCGACCACGAAGCCACCCGGCTAGCCGATCCTAGGCCAGCATGAGGATCGTGCAGGATCAGACCCTCATTCTTGCTTCTCCGCTTTCCCTGCCGCGGTCTTAACCACGACTTTGACGCCCTTGATCGTCCCTTCGACCGAACGTCGCACACGCTGGGCCGCGGTCTCACCGATTCTGGCAGCAGCCTCGATGGCGCCGATTGCAGCGGCCGAAGCTGCATCTTCTGCGGAGACGCCAACTTCCTCTGCTGCCTCGATCGCACCTTCCACGGCACCGACGGCCGCGGTTGTTAGGTCGGCACCGATCTCCGAAGCTTCCAATACAGCGCCGCTTGCGGTCTCCTGAATTGCGGACATCGCTTCACCGCCTACTTCGTTGGTTCCTCGAAGGGCACCGATGACGGCAGCTTTTGTTACCGAGCCGACCTTTGCTCCTACTCTCGCAGCTGAGTCAACTGCAGCTTCCACACTGTCTGCTGTTGTCTCCGCAGCCTGGCCGCTGACCTCGCCAACAGACTGAATGGCGCCCTTCACAGCGCCTACGGCCAAGTTTCCTACAGTCGCGCCTGTGCCGCCTGCGCTCCTGACGGCCACTTGGACGGTCTCGGCTACCGTTTGGATCGTGACTTGGGCTATCTCACCCGTTCCTCGAATTAGGCCAATAATCGCACCTTTGACTCGTGTTCCTATTTCCTTCTCGTCTGGCATGACTTACCTTCCTTCGCACCCTGCATTCCCTTACGAGCCGGCCAAAAGCACTGTGCCCGCTCCTCCGAACCTAGCGTTGGTGTGGCGCTAGAGGAGAGGGCCAACCGTACTGCAATTGTAAGGCTAATTGGCCCTACCTGGGCGGACATCCATACCTCCGCGAGGCCAAACTGGAAGGCTGTGCAACACTCGTCGCCGGGGCCTTGAAAGGAACGACGGAGGCCGACGCCGGTGCAAACCTGCTGCGATTAGGAATGACCCGGCTCGTGGTGAGCCGTAAGCTCATGCGCCGCGCTATCGTGTCTGCCTGGGTCAACGTGGACCGTTATCACGGCCAGTCCGGGCACTACATGAAAGAGATGATGGCGTACCTCTTCGGCGATCCGGTGGCTCTCGCGGGTCGGCGGCTTCGCGGTCTTCGATCGCGAAAGGGCCTGCCGGGCCCGTTCGTCGCGATCCTCGTTTTCGACCGCCAGCAGGTTGTCGGCGCGCCGGAATGCCTCCCCGTTGTTCGGCGGCGAGGATTGTTGCGCTCCGTTGTATGATGGTTCACCGGTCCCCGACTAGAACGGACCGGACGCAAGAGCAAGAAGCGGAGTTTGCAATGCCTGATTGGCACAGTATGTTCTCCCCCACCTCCCTGCTCGAAGTCGTCTTGCGCGGCTCAGTAATGTACTTTTTCATATTCTCAGTGCTGCGTCTTGTGAGACGCGAGACCGGGACGTTAAGCACTGCTGATGTTCTAGTGATCGTCCTGATAGCTGATGCAGCCCAGAACGGGATGTCGGCCGATTACGCATCGCTGCCTGAGGGAATGGTCTTGGTTCTAACTATTGTGCTCTGGAGCGTGGCTTTGGACCTGGCCAGCTATCACGTTCCCATAATAGGTAAATTCGTCCATCCACAGCCGATTGAGTTGGTCCGTCAGGGCCAGGTGCTCCGCAAGAACATGCGGCAAAACCTGATTACTTACGAAGAGTTAATGACCTTCGTACGGCAGGCAGGAGCGCAGGAAATTGGGAATGTCAAACGGGCTTGGCTAGAAGGCAATGGCGAGGTCTCGGTGATTCTCGCTGACTAGCCTCGGGCCGCCGACCCTAGCAACACTCGCCAAACGAGGCAAGCACCGAAAGGCGGTCGACATGGCGCGACGAACTACCGAAGTAGCAGTTTGACAGCCGTCGAACCCACGGGTCGAGGTCGCGGTATCGCGCGCGACTTTGCCGGGCCTTTATCCGGCAAGACGTTCCGCCGCCACCCACGCGCACCCCTCCAGACTCTACGAAAGTCGTTCAGGTCTGAAGGAATGCCAGCAGATCGGCGT
>CAZNHI010000283.1:0-4067 GCA_964572535.1 uncultured Dehalococcoidia bacterium | reverse complement strand
GTCTTCCTGCGCGAGAAGAAGATCCAGGGCAGCAGCATGGGCTCCAACCGCTTCAAGGTGGACATGCCGCACTACATCGACCTCTACCTGCAGGGGCGCCTGAAGCTGGACGAGATGATCACGCGCCGCGGCCGCCTGGAGGACGTCAACGACGCCTTCCGCGCCATGAAGGCCGGCGAGGTAGCGCGCACGGTGCTCATGTTCGACTGAGGCCTCGGGCAATCTGGCAATCGCTCAATCTGGCAGAGGCCCGTCTGCCCGGGGCAGAGGATGGGCGGGGACTTCTAAACGTTGAACAGGACGTTGATCACGTCGCCGTCCTGGATCTCGTAAGTCTTACCCTCGACGCGCATAGTGCCGCGTCGCTTGGCCTCGGCGTGCGAACCGGCGTCAAGCAGCTCCTGCCAGCCAATGACCTCAGCGCGGATGAAGCCACGCTCGATGTCGGAGTGGATTCGCCCGGCGGCTTTGACGGCAGGGGTGCCGGCGGCGATCGACCAGGCGTGCGTGTCCTGCGGGCCGGCCGTGTAAAAGGCGATCAGCCCCAGCAGCGACACCGCTTCCTGCAGCAGGCGCTCCGCCGCGGGCGACTCGGGCAGGCCCAGCTCTTTGCGAAACTCGGCCGCCTCTTCCGGCGGCAGCTCCGCGATGTCCGCCTCGCCTTTCACCGGCACGGCGATGACGCTGGTCTGCGGCGCCGCGTGCTTCTGACGTGCCTCGACTTCAATCTCTGTCGTGCGTCCGGCGTCCGCCTCATCGATGTTGAGGACGACGAGCAGGGGTTTGGCGCTGATCAGGTTGAAGCCGCCCAGCAGCGCCACCTCATCCGCGGTAAGACCGATTGTGCGCAGTGGTTTCTCGTTCTCCAGCGCTTCCTTGAGTCGATTCAGCAGCGCCGCCTCGCGCTCCTGGGCGCCGCGCGCGCCGGCGGCAGTCGAGCGCATCTCCGCGGCAAGGCGCTCGAGGCGGCGCTCGACAATTCCGAGGTCAGCGAAGCAAAGCTCCAGGTCAAGGGCGGCAATGTCGCGCGCCGGGTCGACGCTCTCCAGTGGGTGGGGCACCGCGGCGGTGTTGAAGGCGTGCACGACGTGGACCAGCAGGTCTGCGGTTGAAAGCAGGCCCAGCAGCAGTGGCGGCGGGCCCTTCTTGCCAACGCTGAACGCCGGGAAGTCGAGCAGGCGCAGCTCCAGATAAGTCGTCTTCTTCGCCAAGACCAGCGTCGCAAGCTTGTCCAGACGCTCGTCCGGGACCTTGACGACGGCGACGGTGGGCTCGTTGGGGTTGCTGTGCGCGGGCAGATGCCCGGCCGCCAGCGCCTTAAGCAGCGAGGTCTTGCCGGAAGATGCGAGGCCAATCAGCGCTACGTCCATAGGTACTCGATTCTAGCTGACGCGCCCGTTTCGACGTAGGGACGCGCCATCGAGGCGAGCCGGGACCTACGTTTGAACCGCGAGCACGTCCTCGGTCGGATAGAACGCCGCAACCCTCCACCCTCACCCTCCCCCACCGAGACATACGCTGGCCTTGTTTGGGCATTTCGAGCCGGCTTCAGCGTACTTTCGGCAGTGAACAGGGCCTGTTTTCGCGATTTCAGGCCTTGTAGTACTCGCAGACGTCGCGCAGCGGACAGACCTCGCAGCGGGGTTTGACGCGGCAGGTCTCCTTGCAGTGGATGACAATCGCTGCGTGCGAACGGCGCCGGAAGTCGAGTTCGTCCGGCAGGCGCTGGTGTAGCCAATCGCGCCAGGCGCCGTAGCCGTCACGCTCTGGGCCGATGCCGAGACGACGGCAGAGACGCGCCGTGTAAGCGTCGTGGACGATGACCGGGCGGCGCGCCGCGTAGAGCAGGATCACGTCCGCCGTTTCCGGGCCGATGCCGTAGGTGGCGAGCAGCAGTTCCCGCAGCGCCCACGTCTCCAGCGCGAACAGCCCCTCGAAGCCGCCGTATGACAGCACAACGCCGGCCAAGACCTTGAGGCGGCGGGCCTTCACGCTCGGCGTGCCGGAGGGGCGCACAAGCGCGGCGAGATCGTCCTCCGTCAGTGACGCGAGGGCCTCCATGGAGTCGATAGCGGCCTCGCCCAGGTTTGCCAGCGCCTTCTCGACGTTCGTCCAGGACGTGTGCTGCACCAGGATGGCGCCGACGCAGATCTCGAACGCGGTGCTGTGCTCCTGCCAGTGCCAGCGGTCGACGTCATAGTGGGCCAGCAGGCGCTCGTGCGCCTCCAGCAGCAGGGCGTCGCCGGAGGGAAGCGTTGGTGCTACTTCGCGAATGTGCTGATCGCGCCCCAGTCGATAAGGACGCAGGCCAGGCCCGGCGTCACGAAGGCCCCTCAAGTGATGTCGCGGCGCAGGGCCCAGGGCGGCAGCTGGGCCTCCGGCACCGAATCGTACTCCGGCAGGTAGGGCTTGATGTCGAGCACCGGCGTGCCGTCCAGGGCATCGAGCCCCTGAACACGCAGCACGTTCTTGCGGCGGTGCAGCACCTTGACCACGGACGTGCCGATGGGGTTGGGCCGCAGCTGGCTCCGCGTCGCCAGGACGCCTCGCTGCGGCGGCTCGTCCTCGTTACCGACCGCGATCTGCAGCCGCTGCGCCTCCGCCGGCACGCGGTCGATGTGAAAGACGACGATGACGTGCGAAAAGCCCTCGACCGCGTCCAGCGCTGCCTCCAGCTCGTCCCGGAAGATCAAGTCGGAGCGCACGCTCTCCCAGCCGCCCGGCCGCGACTTGCGTACTGGGTTGCGGACGACGCCGATCGGCCGGTAGGACACGGGCTCGCGCGGGATCAAGGGCTTCCCGCCGGGCAAGACGTCTCGAATCCGGGAGATCAGGCTCACGCGTTCCATAATAGCGTCCTGCAGACCGCGCAACATCGACCGGCGCTATGCCGTTCGAAGCACAAAATCTGCCCTGCTTATGGTAGAATTGGAGTGTGCCGAAGGCATATTCTCCCGCCAACTCCACAGCTCCCGGCATTGAAAGATGGCGAATAAGTCCATCTCCCCAGACCGGAGCAACCGAGCCCTGAAACAGGAAGAGGTTAGATTCGCAGCCAGCCCTTAGCGGGGCGGGAAGCGATGACCATGGCCGCAAGCAAACAAGCCGTCGAACAGCAGTACTCAGCGCGTGATATCCAGGTCCTCGAGGGCCTCGAAGCCGTGCGGCGCCGCCCCGGCATGTACATCGGTGGCACCGACCAGCGCGGCCTGCACCACCTGCTCATCGAGATCGCCGACAACAGCATCGACGAGGCGATGGCCGGACATTGCGACCGCATCTGGATCCACATCGGCAAGGATGGCTGGATAACGGTACGCGACAACGGCTGGGGCATCCCCATCGACAAGCACGAGGGCACCGGCAAGTCGGCGCTGGAGACCGTAATGACGGTGCTGCACGCCGGCGGTAAGTTCGGCGGGCAGGTCTACAAGGTCTCCGGCGGCCTCCACGGCGTCGGCGCCTCCGTCGTCAACGCGCTCTCGGAACACATGTGGGTCGAAGTCCGGCGCAACGCCAAGCTCTACCGCCAGGAGTACGAACGCGGCGCCCCCACGAACGAGGTCCACGTGGTCAAGGACTCTCGGTACAAGGGCACGGACGTGGTTGGCCAGGCCGACACCGGCACCACCAGCAGCTTCCTGCCCGATAAGCAGGTCTTCGGCGAGGTCGAGTTCGACGGCTCGGCTTTGGTGCAGCGCTTCCGTGAGTACGCCTACCTGACCAAGGGCATCTGGCTCTCGTTTGTGGATGAGACTACTGATACGAGCCTGACCTTCTACTTCGAAGGCGGTATCCAGAGCTTCGTGCGGCACCTGAACAAGGGCCGCGAAGTGCTGTTCCCCCGCCCGATCTACATCGAGAAAGAGACCGACGGCACCAGCATCGAGTGCGCGGTGCAGTACAACAACACCTTCAACGAGGCGACATTCAGCTTCGCCAACTGCATCAACACGATCGACGGCGGCAGCCACATGACCGGCTTCCGCTCGGCGCTGACGCGCGTGATCAACGAGTACGCCCGCAAGCAGAAGTTCCTCAAGGACGACGACGCCAACCTCACCGGT
>CAZNHI010000282.1:0-4070 GCA_964572535.1 uncultured Dehalococcoidia bacterium | reverse complement strand
CCCCCAAGCCCCCGCTGAAGGGGCGCAGGCAACGCCGGTATCGGACTCCGGTCTTAGGTCTTCACCATCCTGAAGTTGCCCTTGGGGCCTCCGCCCTGGAGGCGCTCTATGTCGATGATCAGGGCGGCGCCTTTGCGGGCGGGGTCGTGCATCTGCTCGACTTCGGGGGTCATGTCGTAGAGGCGGCGGCGCGTCTCTGCGTCCGTTTCGACGTGGCCGCGGCCCTGGATGACGATGGTCGAGCGCGAGGTGCTGTCGCGGTAGAGCAGCGAGAGCCTGGGGTTGTGCGCCATCGCCTTGATGATGCCGCCATCGGCGTTGCGCACCCAGATGCCGAGCTGCGTGGGGCCGAAGACCAGGGTGCTGCCGCGCAGCGACTGCTGGGGCTGGCCGGTTTCGTCCACGTAGCAGACGACGATCGGTGTGTTGTTGAACAGGGCGCTATCGATCTGGCCCTGCAGAAACGCCGGGACTTCTGTGACGTCCTGGGGAGGTCCGAAGCGTCCCATGACCTGCTCCCACTGGATGTGGCTGATCTTGTCCTCGCCGTTGAACGAGAAGGTCAGGTGTAACTCGGCAGGCGCTGCACCGAGGTCGGGGAAGACGCCGTCGACCTTGAGCTTGTCGCCGTCGGCGGCGGGGGAGGACCAGGCGCCGCGCTGGTAGATCGGCGTGAAGGCCCAGATGTTCGACACGCGCTCGATGACCTGGTCTGCGCCGCTGACCTGCTCGCGTCCGTTGTCGAACGTGACGTCTTTGGCCAGGAACTCGGCGGCGCGAGTGGCGGCGGAGCGTTCGCCGGTCTTGATCGACTTGGTGACGGCCTCGGCGGCCTGAACTCGCTGGTCGGACATAGGAATATCCCCCTCTTGAATTGAAACGCAGTGGTGGCGGGTGCAGGGATGATCCTAGAGCGTTGGAGCGGCGCGGGACAACCTCTGCATTGGAACATGGTGCTCTGTCCCAAACCCCGCCAAAGGCGGCTCCGAGAGCGCGTGAACGGAAGCCCGTTTGTCAGATCGAAGCAATCCTTCAGATGACGACGAGGTCCTGGGGCCCGACGATGTAGACGAAGCTGTTGCCGTCCGGCGACCAGTTGACGTCGATGACGCTGAAGCCGGGTTCGACCGGGATGCTGCGAAGCAAGACGCCTGTGTTGGTATAGAGGCGCAGCTCGTCGCCGGAGACGAGGATCTTGCTGCCGTCAGGCGAGACGTCGTAGCGAATGAAGGCGCGGAACTCGTCCGTCAACTGCTTTTCGCTGCCGTCAACGTCGAGCAGGAAGAGGCGGGAGCGGCCTTCGCAACTCCAGCAGGTGTGGGTGTAGGCGAGGAAGCGCTGAGAATCGACCCATTCGACGTAGGTCCAGAGGCGGTTGCAGTCGAAGAGGGTGCGTTGGGCGCCGGAGACGATGTCGACGAGGAGGGTGCGGTTGAGGACCTTGCCCTGGCCGCAGTTCGGTCCGACGTCCTGCGAGACCTCCAGCGTGAGCAGCAATGAGCGGCCGTCGGGGGAGACGGCGGCGTCGATGATCTCTTGCCCGGAGGGCTGGCGGACGACAGTGCCTGTCTCGAAATCGAGGAGGCCGTCGCGCCAGGTGAAGTAGCGCCCGTCCGGCGACCAGCTGAAGGGGTAGTTGGAGAGAGCAAAGCCCTTGATGGGAAATGTCTCGGTGCGGCGGGAGGTAACATCGAAAACGGAGACGTCGGTGTCGCCGCTGCTATTCGTCATGAGGACGACAGAGGAGGAGCCGGGCGACCAGAGGGGGTAGTAGCCGTGGCCGGCGAGGGTGGCCGTGTGGCCGAGCGGTTCGACGATGAAGTTGTGCTGGAGGTTGGCTCCGGGGCCGGTGCGCGGTTCGGAGATGAGGATGAGGCGCCGGCCGTCCGGCGACCAGGCTCCGTTTTGGAGGGGGAGGTCTGTCTGAGCTTCCCAGAGGGTGCCGTCCGAGCGAAGCAGTAGGGCGTTGCCGCGTTCGATGAGCGCGAACTCACCGCTGGGACTGACGGCATGCGCGATGCTAGGCAGTCGCAGGTCCCAAACAGGGCGCCCGGCGCCGGGGATCAGCTTCTCGGCGCCGCTGGCGAAGTCCTGCGGGCCGTAATTCGTGGTGTAGCTGAGCAGCAGCGCGGCGCCGTTGTCCAGCCAGGCAGCATTCCGAATCCAGCGGCGGGATTCGCGCTCAAGGCGCGGCGCGGCGTCGCCGGTGACGGTGTAGACGCGCCAGAGATCAGAGCCGGCACTTGCGTTGGTCTTGACCAGCTCCTGGAAGGGGCGGTCAGCCTCGGTCTGGTGAGGCTGAACGGGCTTCTGCGTCCACGAGAGTGAAATCGAGTCGCCGGGTCCGGGCGTGGGAGGTAGGGAGGTCGGCGTCAGCGGCGGCGCGATGGCGGACGTGGGCTCCGGTTGGGGCTGAGAGCTTCCGTCAAAGAGGGAGCAGCCCGTCAGGAGAAGTGGGGTGAGGGTGAGGGTAACGAGGAAGCGGTAGCGCACACTGCCAGTCTAGGCAGCGGGTGCGATGATGTCATCCTCGCCGGCGTCGCGGTGAAGGAGGCGGTTGGCGCGGGCCTTGAGGCCACTGAGCATGCGGGTGCCGGGGCGCAGCTGGACGATGCCGGCGCTGCGGCTGCGCAGCTTGAGGCGTCGCAGCGTACGAGTGGCCTGCAGCTGCAGGGGGCCCATGGAGCGCAGGCGCATCTCGGGGCGCGGCGCCGGCCATTCGCCGGTCTCGTCGCGTGCGTAGCGCAGCATGACCACGTCAGTGCCGTGCTTGTTGGCCTCGGGAGCCGCGGACGGGAGCTTGTAGCCGGGCAGGGTGCGGGCAGGCGCGGCGCCGCCACGGGCGTGAAAGCGCATCGCGGCGGTGTAGGTCTTCGGGTTTTCGACGTCGATGTCGGCGAGCGGGGCGCCGTCGACTGGGGTTGTGGTCAGCGCGTAGGCGATGCGGCCGTCGAGCATGTTGAGCACGGCGTTGCGCAGCAGCGAACCGACGCCAGCGCCGCGCTTCGACTGCACGAGCGTGGTGATTTGCAGCAGTACGGCGGTGTCGCCGCCCTTGGTGCGGGAGCGCTTCCAGGACTCGGGCGAGGTCAGCGTCGCGAAGTCGGGGTAGGTTTCTTGCAGCAGCGTGGCGTCGCCGTGGACGTCCGCGAGGATGGTCTGGACGATGCCGCGGGCGCTGACGCCGCCCGAGTCGCGCGAGACGACCACGAAAATCGTTTCCCCGGCCTTCGCCAGCATCTCGCGCACGTTCTTGAAGCCGAGGCAGGCGAATTCGCCCCACTCAGCGTTGAGGTTGCGCTCGATGGCGTCGAGTACGTCCGATTCGTAGCGCAGGTCGGAGAGCTTTTCGACGCGGAGGTCAGACTCCTCGTCCGTGAGGTCGGCGCGGCGCACTTTGCGGTGCTCCAGCTCCCAGGCGGAGGCAGCGACAGCGGCGGCAGAGGCGGCGAAGAACACGGCTCTCCGTCCGGAGAAGGCCTTCAAGGTGCCGTGGTTGAGCCTGGATTTCATTGCCTGTCCCCTAGGTATTGAACTTGGGGCTCTGCCCCAAACCCCGCTAAAGGGGCGTATGGAGCGTGTTAGGAGTCCTCGCCCAAGATCGCTACTTACCCAATTACAGGATAGGTATTGAACTTGGGGCTCTGCCCCAAACCCCGCTAAAGGGGCGCATGGAGCGTGTTAGGAGTCCTCTCCCAAGATCGCTACTTACCCAATTACAGGATACACAGATATATTCGGACGCAAAGAGGCGAGTGGCCATGCCACCTGCCTCTCAGATGCAGATTTGACGCTAAGTTTACGTAACGTCCCTGAACTCCGTAGGGGTTAGCCCGCTGAAACCACTACGGATGAACGTATAGGGCGCGGGCAGATGCAAGGAGGGCGCTACCGTCAGAGGCGGCGTGGTGTCCGGGATTGCCGCGCCTCGGGCTGGCGCCCTCTGGCTCGCAATAGCGAGATTCAGATTACTAATGTTCTTGAGGCGACGTAGCGAGGTTGGGGTCGCGGGCGAGGCGTGGAGTGCGAGGGACGCGCGGCCGTCAAGGGCGAGGCGTGGTGTCCGGGAT